>JAEUIB010000684.1 GCA_016795255.1 Planctomycetota bacterium | reverse complement strand
TGGATCGCGAGCGCGCGCCGGCCGAACATCTGCCGGTACATGTTGGTGATCCAGATCTGTTCGACCTCCTGCTTCTGCGCGGAGGTCTGCGCGGTCGCGTTGAACTTCATCACGTCGGCATCGCGGTCGAGGCGCTCGCGCTCGGCGGGCGTCAGCGCGACGTTGCGCAACGTCACGCGCGCCGACTTCGCCGGCAGCAGGTAGATCCGCTCCATCACGACCTCGCGCGAGAAGCCCTCGCCGTCGGCCGCGACGAGGATCGCCTCTTCTTCGAGCAGTCGGTCGTAGTTGCGGCGGAACTTCGTCGACAGCGTGAAGCCCGCGCTCGTGTCCTCGAACTCGTTGCCCCACACCTCGCGGACTTCGGCGACGCGCCGATCCACTTCCTGCTGGACCTCGTCGTAGAGCTTCTCCTTGTCCGGCGGGCACTCCGGAGCCCGGTACGGATAGAAGTACTTCACTTCGTCGAAGATCAGCTCGAGCGCGTGAGCGCGTCGGCGATCCAGCTCGCGGCGCGTCTCGAGCAGACCGTCGAGTTCGGCGAGCTCGGTCGCGGTCGTCAGTTGCTCGACCATCGCGGCGCGGCGCGTCCGCAACTGGTCGAGGATCGTCGTGCGTGCCACCGGCAGCAGGCTCTTCAGTTCGTCGAGTCCGGCCGCGCGCTCTTCGTCGCGCTTGTCGAGTTTCGCGAACGCCGCGGTCACCAGCACGCCGTTCTTCGCTTCCTCGCGTTCCTTGAACGTCAACCAGCGGTCCTCGTGCTTGAAGAAGCCCCACTCCGGGACCTCGCTCATGCCGCGATGGAACGCGATCGCCGAGTCGACCGGCACCTTCAGGCTCGGGTCGGCCGACGCCTTCTCGATCGCGAGATCGAACGTCTTCGCCTCGCCGCACGACAGCGCGAAGTACGCGAGGTTCAGTTCGTCCTCGGACTTCCACTTCGTGCGCTTCGCGAGCGCCAGCACCGATGCCGGCGCGAGCCGATCGGGCGAGATCCGTTGATCGCCGGTCGCGGTCTTCACCAGCAAGCTGCCGTCGAGCACGGCCTTCGCTTCGCCGGCGACCGTTCCCGCGCGGTCCGCGACGGTGACGCCGTTCGCGATCGCGGGCTGGTTCTCGATCGCATGCACCAGCGCGTCGAGGAACCACCGCGCGCGATTCGCCCGCTCGATGCGGCGCGACAACACCGACGTCGCCGCGAGGTTCAGACTCGCGGACAATTGCGCCTGGCACGTCGCCGCCGAGCCCGTGAAGTCCCCGGCGAGGAACGCCTCGTCGGCCGCCTTCAGCACCCCGGCGAGCGCGCCGGCGACCGGATCGACCGGGACCGGCTTCGGCTTCTCGAACTCGCTCGACGGCTTGGCCGGCGCCGGCGGCGGTTCGGGGACGGGGTCGGAATCGGCCACCGCCTTCGACGGCGAGTCGTCGACGGGTGTCGGCGTCGGCACGAGCCCCTGGCCCTGCGTCGTCTTCGACGCGAGCGCTTCGACCTCGACCGCGCGGGCTTCGAGCGCCGTGTGGTACGGCGTGCCGCGGAACGCGTTCAGTTCGCTCTCGTCGAGCAGCACGAGCGCGCCGAGCACGTCGTTCCTCGCCAGCGCGTCGTCGGCGCGCCGCACCAACGCATCGGCGCAGACGCGCGCCGACTCGTCGATCGCGCGGCGACCGGCGGCGACCGCGGCGATGTCGGCTTGCAGTGAGCTCTGCTGCAGCGACTGCCACGCGGCGACCGCGGATGCGTAGTCGCTGCCCTTCAGCGCGGCGTCGGCGCGCGACGCGACCGCTCCGATCGTCGGCAACGCGTCCTTCGGATCGACGACCGGCGCCATGTCCTCGGCGAGTCGCAGCGCGACGGCGATCTCGGCGGCGCCCTCGGGAACGTCGCGATACCGGTCGAGCAGTTCGCGGAGCCGCTCGATCCGACGCTCCTTCGACGCCTTCGGATCGGCGTCGAGTTCGGCGAGCGCCTCGCGCGCGTACTTCACGCGCGCCTTCGCCTGTTCCAGCATCTGGCGCAGTTCGTCGCGCGCGCTGCCGGCGAGCGAGCCTTCACCGACGGAACGCTCGAGCATGCGGTCGGCTTCGTCGAACAGTCCGCCGCCGACCAGCGCCGTGAACTGCTCGCGCCGCATCGTCTCGATCGAGGGGCCGCTCGGGCGGGACGCGAAGTGCCGCTGCGCGACGACCCAGATGCCACCGATCAGCACGAAGCCGGCGGCCGCCCACGCGAGGCTCAGCGCGAACGTCGGGCGGCGGTGCAGCGGTGGCTCCGCGGCGGACAGCGCCTCGGGATCGTCGATCACCTCGTGTTCGGGCGCGTCGACGACCTCGTCGTCGTCGTCGGCCGTCGTCGGTTCGGCGACGGCTTCCCGGCGCGGCGACGCCGCGGATCGAGCGATCGGTGTCGCGACCGGCGGGCGGGCGACCTGCTTGTGCTCGAACAGGAACGTGAGCCCACCGAACTCGATGCGATCGCCCGGCGCCAAGCGGCGTTGGACGACGTAGGCGCCGTTCACCTGCGTGCCGTGGTCGGTGTGCAGATCGACGATCTTGAAGCCGCCGTCGACGCGTTCGAGCGCGCAGTGGCGCGGCTCGACGCCGACCTTGGGGATCACGATCGTGTTGCCGGCATCGGAGCCGATCGACACCCGCTCCGCACCCAGCGGAAGCTCTTTCTTGCGTTGACCGGTCGGTCCGAGCAGCACGAGTACGTACATGACGACTCCATTCGCGGCCCTATTCAACCGTACGAGCCGCCGATTGGGAACCGGCCGGCCGCGTCCGCACGATCGGCGCGCCGGGGCGTGTACCGGCCGGCGTCAGCGGGGTGACGCCGCGCGACGGACGTCGTCGCCGAAGTGCTCGACTTCGATGCGCGTCGCGTCCCCGAGCAGCGCCAGGCACCGCCGGACTTCGTTCTCGAGCTCGCGGATGTTGCCCGGCCACCGGTACTGCGTCAGCGCGTGGAGCGCCGAGGACGACAGTTCGGGGACCGGGCGACCGGTCTCCTTCGCGACCCGGGCGACGAAGAACCGCGCCAACGGTTCGATGTCGGCCTTGCGATCTCGCAGCGGCGGCAGCTCGATCGTGACGCCGTTCAGTCGATAGAAGAGGTCTTCGCGGAACGTCTGCGCTTTGACCATGTCCCGCAGCAGTCGATTCGAGGCCGCGACGATGCGGACGTCGACCTTCACCGCGCTGGTGCCGCCGACCGGCCGGATCTCGCCGTCTTGCAGCGCGCGCAGCAGCTTCTTCTGCATGTTCAGGCTCATGTCCCCGACCTCGTCGAGGAACAGCGTGCCCTTGTGCGCGGTCTCGAACAGGCCCTTGCGTTCCCGATCGGCGCCGGTGAACGCGCCGCGCTTGTAGCCGAACAGCTCGCTCTCGAGCAGCGTCTCGGGGATCGCGGCGCAGTTCTCGGTGACGAACGCCTTGTCGCGGCGCGGCGAGTTGCGGTGGACCGACTTCGCGATCAGCTCCTTGCCGGTGCCGGACTCGCCCTGGATCAGGATCGGGATGTTCGACGCCGCGACGCGGTCGAGCAGCGCGAACACCGCCAGCATCTGCGGACTGTCGCCGATGATCTCCGCGTAGTGCGAGCGATCGAACGTCGGCGCGACGTCAGCGGTCGCCACCAACGGCGTGGCCGCGGAGCGAATGCCGTCCTCGAGCGCCGCGCGCGCGGCCGACGCCGCGGCCGGACCGTGGACCTCGACCACGTGGCGGCCGAGCACCCGCAGTTGCTCCAGTCGATCGTCGAGACTCTCGCCCATGGTCAGCCGTCCGCCCCGAAGGGATCGCGCACTTTCTTCAGCTTCGCGTATTCCAGCAGGAGCTTCTTCGTTCCGTGCCGGACGAACTCGACCGTCACCTTCGCGGACGCACCGAAACCGCTCAGCGACACGACCTGGCCCGGACCGAACTGCGCGTGGGCGACGAAGTCGCCGGCTTCGAACGGAGGTTCAGTCGAATCGAAGTCGGGCTCGTACGACGCGAAGCTCTCGGCGGTGTGGTCCGGTGCGCCCCGACGCCCGCCGTCGAACAGCTCGTCGGGGATCTCGGACAGGAAGCGGGACGGCAGGTTGCGACCGAAGCCGCCGGTGCCGCCGACGGTGCGGCTGCGCGCGAACGACAACGTCAGGCGACGCTGCGCCCGCGTCATGCCGACGTACATCAGGCGCCGTTCCTCTTCGAGCGCACGATCGT
>JAEUIB010000482.1 GCA_016795255.1 Planctomycetota bacterium | reverse complement strand
GCGCGGCGCGCGTCGAGTGAACCGAGCGACGGAGGAGTCCCGATGACCGGTCCGCGACACGACGAACCGCAGCGCGAGATCCTGACCGTCGACGAGGCGGCGCAGCTCCTCGGCGTCTCGTTGAAGACGTTCCAGAAGGTGCTGCGCGAGGGCGAAGTCCCGGGCCGCAAGATCGGCCGCGAGTGGAAGTTCTCGCGCCGCGCGCTGTTCGCGTGGGTCGGCGACGGCCGCTCGGCGGACTTCCTCGACGTCGACGACGGCGCCGAGCCGACGCGATCCCCGGCGGACGTCGGCACCGATCTGCCGACGCGCGCGCTGCGCGACGGCGCTCCGCGCCGAGCGGCGTCGACCCCGCACCTGCATTCCACACCGTCGGTCCCGACCAAGAAGCGGGCCGATCACGAAATGGCGTTCGAGGAAGACTGATGTCCGACACCACGACCGATGCCACCGCGTTCAATCTCGACCTCAGCGAGGAGCAGACGCTCCTGCGCGACACCGTACGGCGCTTCGCCGAAGAGGAGGTCGCGCCGCGCGCGATGACGATGGACAAGACGTCCACGTTCGACATGAGCCTGTGGGCGCAGATGCGCGAGCTCGGTCTGACCGGCGTGCCGATCCCCGCGGAACTCGGCGGCGCCGGCATGGACACGCTGTCGTACATCCTGACGATCGAGGAACTGGCGCGCGTCTGCGGCTCGACCGCGCTGACGCTGGCCGCGCACGTGTCGCTGTGCACGTACCCGATCTTCGCGTTCGGCAGCGACGAGCAGCGCCGCAAGTACGTGCCCGACCTCGCGTCGGGCAAGAAGCTCGGCTCGTTCGGACTGACCGAGCCGAACGCGGGCTCCGACTCGGGCGGCACGCAGACGACGGCCGTGCGCAAGGGCGATCGCTACGTGCTGAACGGCACGAAGATCTTCATCACGAACGCGAACATCGGCGAGACGTTCATCGCGACGGCGAAGACCAGCGACGAACCGGGCGGCCGCGGAATCTCCGCGTTCATCGTCGAGAAGGCGTACAAGGGCTTCCGGCTCGGACAGAAGCTCGAGAAGCTCGGCACGCGCGGTTCGGACTGGGCCGAGTTGATCTTCGAGGACTGCGAAGTCCCGGTCGAGAATCGCGTCGGCGCCGAGGGCGAAGGCTTCAAGACGTTCATGAAGACGCTCGACGGCGGTCGCATCTCGATCGGCGCGATGGCGCTCGGCCTGGCGCAAGGCGCGTACGAGCGCGCGAAGAAGTACGCGAAAGAGCGCATCACGTTCGGCAAGCGCATCGCCGACCACCAAGCGGTCGGATTCAAGCTCGCGGACATGGCGGTCGGCATCCAGTGCGCGCGGCACCTCGTCTATCACGCCGCGCGGCTGAAGGACGCGGGCCGGCCGGTCGGCTTCGAATCGGCGATGGCGAAGCTGCATGCGTCCGAAGTCGCGATGAAGGTCACCTACGACGCGATCCAGGTGCTCGGCGGCTACGGCTACTCGACCGAGTACGAGGTCGAGCGCTTCTGGCGCGACGCCAAGCTGTGCACGATCGGCGAAGGCACGAGCGAAGTGCAGCGTCTCGTGATCTCGCGTCAGATCCTGAAGTGAACGCGTCGCGCGCCGCGATGCGCGCCTTCGAAGGACAACGGACATGGCATTCATCGTCTCCGCGTGCCGCACTCCGATCGGCGCGTTCCTCGGTCAGTTCTCCGAACTCTCGGCGGTCGATCTCGGCGTCCACGCGGTCAAGGCGGCGCTCGAGCGCGCCAAGGTCGACGCCGCGCTCGTCGACGAGGTCATGTTCGGCAACGCGCGCCAGGCCGGCGGCGGGCCGAATCCGGCGCGGCAGATCCTGATCAAGGCGGGATTGCCGCAGACGGCGATCGGCGTGACGCTGAACAAGGCGTGCGGCTCGGGTCTCGAAGCGATCGTGCAGGCCGCGCGCGTGATCGACTCCGGCGAAGCCGACGTCGTCGTCGCCGGCGGCACGGAATCGATGACGCGCGTGCCGTTCGAACTCGACCTGCGCCAGGGCTTCCGGCTCGGGCACGCGACGGTGCACGACGGGAACTTCCGCGACGGGTTCTTCTGTCCGCTCGCCGACCAACTGATGGGGCGCACCGCGGAGACGCTCGCCGAGCAGTACAAGATCTCGCGCGAAGAGCAGGACGAGTTCGCCGCGGCGTCGCAGCGCAAATGCGAACTCGCGCGCAAGGCCGGGCGGTTCAAGCGCGAGATCGCGCCGGTGACGATCGTCGACAAGAAGGGCGCGTCCAAGGTGTTCGACACCGACGAGCATCCGCGCGACGGCGTGACGGCCGAGCAGATGGCGAAGCTGCCCGCGGTGTTCAAGAAGGACGGCACGGTCCACGCCGGCAACTCGTCGGGTGTGACGGACGGCGCGGCCGCGCTCGTGCTCGTGTCCGAGAAGAAGCTCGCCGAGCTGAAGCTGAAGCCGCTCGCGCGCGTGCAGGCGTGGGCGTCGGGTGGCGTCGATCCGAAGGTCATGGGCTTGGGCCCGGTGCCGGCGACGAAGAACCTGTTCAAGAAGATGGGCGGCCGCGTCGAGCTGTACGACTTCGACGTGATCGAGCTGAACGAAGCGTTCGCCGCGCAGGTGATCGCGTGCAACCGCGAGATGAACCTGCCGATGGATCGCGTGAATCCGAACGGCGGCTCGATCGCGCTGGGCCACCCGATCGGCGCGACCGGCGCCCGCATCGTCGTGACGATGCTGCACGAGATGGAGCGCCTCGAATCACCGCGCGGCCTCGCGTCGCTGTGTATCAGCGGCGGCATGGGCATGAGCGTGGCGTTCGAAAGGACCTGACGCTCCGGCCGCTGGGCCGGATGCGCTGGCATCCAGGCAGGCGGGGGGCCG
>JAEUIB010000458.1 GCA_016795255.1 Planctomycetota bacterium | reverse complement strand
CTGGGCGCTGTTCGGTCTCGCGCAGGCGTTGGACGGACTCGGCAACGCCGAAGGCGCCGCGGACGCGCGACGCCGCCATCGGGCCGCGTTCGCGCACGCGGATGTCGAACTGAAGTCCCCGTGCTTCTGTCAGCCGGGCGTCGGCCTCGGCGTGCTGCGCAGCTTTCTGCCGAAGCGCTGAAGTCCGCGGTCGAGTGCGAGGTCGTGGGAGCGTGGGTCGTCCGCGACGATCCACGCTCCCACGTCGTCTCGACGACGCGAGCGCCGTGCGGTCACGAGAAGTGCTTGCGCGCCTCCGCGACCGCGTGCTTCAGCTCGTTCCACGCGTGCTCGACGCCGTGCTTCAGTTCGTCCCAGCGGCGGCCCGCGTCCTTCTCGACGTCGTCGATCTTGTTCTCCACGGTCACGGCGGCCGTGTAGACGCGGTCGATCGCCTGCTTGGCTTCGAGCTTCGCGAGGCTGCCCTTCACTTTCGCGTGATCGCGCCAGACCTCGAGCTTGTCCTTCGCGTCGTTGAGTTCGATGCGAACACGCTTCACGACATCGTCGAACGTCGGCATGGGGTCCTCATTCCTGCGGCGGTCGGCGCCGCGTCCCGTGTTGGGCCCGGATCTCCTGTAGACCGGATCCGCGTGTTCGGCCAGCCGTGGGACCGGTCCGAATCCGCGACGACGACCGGAAGTCGTTCGTCGCGCGAGTGCTCTGCACCCGAGGATCCTCGGGGAACATCGCCTTTCAATTGACCTCCGGCACCGTGATCGGGCCGCCGGTCGAGTACGTGTTCGCGTCGAAGATCGCGAGCGGAGCGGTCACGGCGATGTCGATGCGATTCGACTTCGCGACGTTCTTGCGGAACGTGCCGCCGAGCGCGTTGACCTCGAAGCCCTCGCCGTGGTTCTCGATCGCGACGTTGTCGGTGACGAGCATGTCGTGGCCGACGATGTCGAAGCCGTCGAGGATCGATCGGCGCACGACGTTCTTCGTCAGCGTGACGTCGTCGCCGCTGACGTTGATGCCGTCGTGACGCGAGTCGATCACCACGTTGCCGCTGATCTCGGAACCGGCAGCCAGGACGATCAGCGCCGGTCCGTGGCCGAGCGCGGCGCCGCAGCGCTCGATCCGGTTGTTGCGGACCGTGGCGGTGTTGCCGACGTAGGCCAGGCCGCTGGACAGCGCGTCGCGAACGCGGTTGTGGATCATCCGCCCGTCGCTGGCGGCGGAGTTGACGATCGCCGGGTCGATGACGTGCGTGTCGCGGACGTCGTTGTCGAGGATCTCCGCGCCGCCGCCCAGCACGTGGATGCCCGCCGAGAACGTGCTGCGGACGACGTTCTTCTGGACGATCACGTCGAGGCCGCCGACCTCGATGCCCGGCTTGGTGCGCGAGTTCGCGAGCTTGTTCTGCAGGATCCGCGCGCTGTTCCCACTGCAGAACACCAGCGTGCCGTGAGCGTCCTCGACGACGTTCTTCTGGATCAAGGCGTTCGAGCCGTTGACGCCGATGCCGACGTCGGAGCGGGCGAGGCGCACGACGTTGTGCGTGATCACGGCGTCGGTGCCGAACGCGACGATGCCCGTCCCGGCTCCGTCGACCACGCAGCGCGTGACGGACGGCACGTTGCCGTT
>JAEUIB010000433.1 GCA_016795255.1 Planctomycetota bacterium | reverse complement strand
TCGCGGCGCTGAAGTGACCGATCGAACGGCGCGGTAGTCTCCGCGCCATGACCGGTTCCGTGCTCGATCGACTCCTGACCGACCCGCGCGTCACGCAACGGTCGACGCGCCCGCGCGATCCGAAGGGCCGTTGCGTCGTCTACTGGATGCAGCGGGCTCAGCGCGGGCGCGACAACCCCGCGCTGGATCTCGCGATCGACGTCGGCAACGAGCTCGGCCTGCCGGTCGTGGTCCATCTCGGGCACGTTCCGTTCTTCCCGCACGCGACCGCGCGCGCGTACACGTTCCTGTTCGAAGGAGTCGCCGACGTCGCGGCCGACGTCGAACGCCGCGGCTCTGCGTTCGCGTATCGCCCGTATCCGGACCACCGCATCGACGCGTTCGCGCGCGAAGTCGGCGCCGCGCTCGTGATCGGCGACGAGAACCCGCTGCGCGAGACCGAGCAGTGGCGCAAGACGGCGGCCGAGCGCTTGCCGATGGCGCTGTTCACCGTCGACGCCGACGTCGTCGTGCCGACCTCGACGTTCGACCGCGAGGAGTACGCGGCGCGCACCATCCGCCCGAAGATCCATCGCGTGTGGCACGAGTTCCTCGTGCCGTCGGAAGAGAAGAAGGCGCGCAAGCGCTTCGCGGCCGGCGAGGCCCCGCGCAGCGAGCCGTGCGACGCCGCCGCGCTGATGCGGCGCTTCGAGGTCGACGAGTCCGCGCGACCGACGACGCACTACCGCGGCGGCACGAAGGCCGGCACGGCGATGCTGAACGACTTCGTCGCGAATCGACTGGCGCACTACCACGAGCGCCGCAATCACCCCGAGGACGCGCGCGGGTCGAGCTTGCTGTCGCCGTGGCTGCATTTCGGTCATCTCGGCCCGCGCGGCGTCGCGCTGGCGGCGATGGCGGCGGACGCGCCCGACGACGCCAAGAACGCGTTCCTCGAAGAACTGATCGTGCGGCGCGAACTCGCGATCAACTTCGTGAAGTTCAATCGTGACTACGACCGCTACGAGTGCGGACACGCGTGGGCGTTGAAGACGCTCGAAGAGGCGCTGAAGGACACGCGACCGGTCGTCTACACCGAAGAGCAGTTCGAGCTCGCGAAGACGCACGATCCGCTGTGGAACGCGGCGCAGCTGCAGATGGTCGAGACCGGACACATGCACAACTACGTACGCATGTACTGGGCCAAGAAGATCCTCGAGTGGACGAAGCACCCGCGCGACGCGTTCGACATCGCCGTGCGCTTGAACGACCGCTACGAGCTCGATGGCCGCGATCCGAACGGCTACACGGGCGTCGCGTGGGCCATCGTCGGCAAGCACGATCGCCCGTGGGCGCCGGCGCGACCGATCTTCGGCATGATCCGCTTCATGAGCCTCGCGAGCACCGGACGCAAGTTCGACAGCAAGGCGTACATCGCGCGCTGGACGCGGCGACGGGACTCTTCTGGACTGTTCGACCACGCGCCCGACTCCGCGCGACCAAAGTCCTCCGACGACTGATCGACGCCGTCGCTGACTCGTTCCCCTTCCTCGTTTTCGCCCTTGCGCACCGCATGCACGCTCCCGCCGGCTTCCTGCTGATCGACAAACCCTCGGGTCCTTCGTCGCACGACGTCGTCGACGCGATGCGCGCCGTGATCGGCGAGGACCGCATCGGTCATTGCGGCACGCTCGATCCGCTGGCGAGCGGCGTGCTGATCCTGTGCGTCGGCGTCGCGACGCGGCTGTCGGAGTACTTGCTCGGGCACGACAAGGGCTACGAGGCGCAGGTGCTGCTCGGCGTCACGACGGACACCGACGACGTCACGGGGGACGAGCGCTCGCGGAACGAGGTGCGCGTCGATCGCGACCACGTCGAGCGCGCGCTCGACCGTTTCCGCGGCACGTTCCCGCAACTGCCGCCGACGTTCTCGGCGCGCCGCTACGGCGGCAAGCGCGCGTACGAACGCGCCCGCGCCGGCAAAGAGGTCGCGCTCGAGCCGACGCCGGTCACGATCCACGAACTGCGACTGGTCGCGTTCGACCCGCCCCACGTCACGCTCGAGCTGCGCTGCTCCGCCGGCACGTACGTCCGCAGTCTCGCGCGCGACCTCGGCGCTGCGCTGGGCTGCGGCGGCACGATCGAAGCGCTGCGTCGCACCAGCGTCGGGTCGTTCACGCTCGCCGAAACCACTCCGTTGGTCGAGTTGACGACGAACCGCGACCTCTGGCGCGCGCGTCTGCTCGGGCAGGCCGAAGGCCTGCGCGACCTCGAAGCGATCCACCTCGACGCGGTGAACTCGCTCCGGGTCCGTAACGGCCTGTACGTGCCGATCGGCGCGTGCGCGGCGACCGGGCCGGTCCGAGCGGTCGGACCCGACGGTTCCCTGGTGGCGATCCTGCGCCGCGCGGAGGATCCGGCGTGGCTGCGCCCGTCGAAGGTGTTCCACGACGACGCGCGCGCCGGAAAGCCACCTCGGGCTTGAACCATCGCCCACGACGTACCAAGCTCCGGGCCTCACGCACACGCCGCGGGCGGGAAGGCAATCGATGACGGCCACGGTCGCGATCTCGGGCGCTTCGGGTCTGATCGGCACCACGCTCGCGACGCAGCTCGTCGCGTCCGGATTGCGCGTGCGCAAGTTCACGCGCAAGGACGGGGGCGGGCAGGACGCGATCCATTGGGATCCGGCGCGCGGTGCGTTGTTGCCCGCGCAGATCGACGGGCTCGACGCGATCGTCCACCTCGCCGGCGAGAGCATCGCCGGAGGACGCTGGACCGCCGCACGCATGGCGCGCATCCGCGACAGCCGCGTCCAGGGCACGCGCCTGATCGCGACGACGATCGCGCAACTGCAACACAAGCCGAAGGTGCTCGTCTGCGCGTCGGCCGTCGGCTTCTACGGCGATCGTGGTGACACCGAAGTCGACGAGTCGAGCCCGCCGGGCACGGGCTTCCTCGCCGAGGTCTGTCAGCAATGGGAAGCCGCGGCGAAGCCCGCGCAGGACGCCGGAGTCCGCGTCGTGTGGCTGCGCTTCGGCGTCGTGCTCGCCGTCCAAGGCGGCGCGCTCGAGCGCATGCTGTTGCCGTTCAAGCTCGGGCTCGGCGGTCGCCTCGGCTCGGGTCGGCAGTGGATGCCGTGGATCGCCGTCACCGACGCAGTCACCGCGATCGAGGTCGCACTCGCGCGCAACGACATGAAGGGCGTCTACAACGTCGTCGCGCCCGAAGCCGTCACGAACGCGACGTTCACGCGCACGCTCGCGCGCGTGCTGCGAAGGCCTGCGATCCTGCCGGTGCCGGCGTTCGCGTTGCGCCTCGCGCTCGGTCGCTTCGCCGACGAGGCGTTGTTGTCGGGCAGCAAGGTCCTCCCGAAGCGGCTCGTCGACGCGGGCTTCCGCTACAAGTGGCCGCAGCTCGAACCGGCACTGCGCAACGTGCTCGAGGGTTCGCCGTGATGCTCGCCGCGCTGTGCGCCGCGCTGCTCGGTGCCGGCCTCGTGCCGCTGCAGCGCGACGATCTCGCGCGGTCGTTCCTGCGATTCGAAGCGGCGTACGCGGCCCAGACTCCCGGCGCCACCGATCGTGTCGCCATCGAGCGCGCGTTCGACGCGCTGTCGATGCAGTTCCTCGCCGGCAACTTCGCGGACGCGCTGTCGCAACTCGACGCGCTGACGGCGCGGCTCGCCGAACCGAAGACCGCGACGACCGCGCAGCGCATGGCCTTCGACGCCATCGGACTGCGTGTGCGCGAGGACGTCGTCACGCTCGGATCGCTCTACCTCCCGGAACTCGACGAGCCGATCGAGCTCGCCGCGACGCTGATCGCACTCGACGCGTCGGGCAAGGAGCTCGCGAGGAAGTCGCTGACCGTCGAGGTCGACGACCTCGACGGAGTCGAACTCGAGGTCGACCTCGGACTCGACGACCCGACACGCATCGACACGTTGCGCATCACCGACGCCGCCGGTCGTTCGCGCGACGTCCACCCGAACGGTGAGGAGGGCCGCGGAGTCCGCCGCCTCGTCGGCGAGGAAGCGCTCGCCAAGCTCGCCGGAGACACGCACCGCACGTTCGAGCTCGGTGACGTCTCGCTCGCGGCGCGAGTCTTCGTCCCGCAAGTCGGCGATTCGCCGAAGCCCCTCCCGCTCGTCATCGCGCTGCACGGCGCGGGTGGCGACGAGCACATGTTCTTCGAGGCGTACGGCCAAGGCGCCCTGGTACGCCAAGCTCGCGAACGCGGCTTCGTCGCCGTCGCGCCGCTCACGTACACGGTCCTCGCGCGACCGGACGTGCTCCCGCAACTCATCACCGCCCTCGGCCAGATCGCGCCGATCGATCGCTCGCGCGTCTACGTCGTCGGCCATTCCCTGGGTGGCATCACCACCATCGAGTTGCTGAAGCGAAGCGCCGACCACATCGCCGCGGCGTGCTGCATCGCAGGAGGCACACCCACCACCACCGCGACGAAGCTTCCGCGCACCTTGGTCCTCGTCGGAGCGAACGACCCACTCATGCGAGGCGACACGATCGAGAGGAGCGCCCGCAGCGCCATCGATTCCGGCGTAGCGCTGACGCTGCGCGTCGAGCAGGACCGCGGACACACGCTGATGGTTGGGGATTTGATGGGTGAGGTTGTCGAGTGGTTGATGGGCGAGTCGGGTGGATGAAGGAGGGAGGGGGCGGGAGGGCGCGCGGGGCTGAACGGGACTGCACGGGGCTGAACGGGACTGCACGGGACTGCACGGGACTGCACGGGACTCAACGGGACTGAACGGGACTCAACGGGACTGAACGGGACTTAACGGGACTCAACGGGACTTAACGGGACTTAACGGGACTGCACGGGACTCAACGGGGGCGCTTCGCTCCTCGTACCGCGAGCAGAGCTCGCGTCTCGTGGATGTGAGGTATCCGGACGAGATCGCCGTCGGCAACGGCGTCCGGTCACGGGCACATGACGGGGACAGACGCGCCTCCGTCCCCGTCATCCGGAAGGGGACAGACGCGCCTCCGTCCCCGTCATCTACCGACGCCTTCAATCGAGTGGGCGGAGCGCGAAGCGCGACCCGAAGTTCTCCCTCGGGTTCAAGCTCGCGCGCGTTTGAAAACCACTCCGTCGCCGGGGAGCCAAACCCGAACGGACAGCGGTGGGGGGGGGGGGGGGGGCGGGGGCGGCGGCCGGGGGGAGGGGCGGGGGGGGGGGGAGCCCGCGCCCCGACGGCCCCGCGGGGGGGGGGGGGGGGGGGGGCGACGGAGCCGGAGAGGGC
>JAEUIB010000406.1 GCA_016795255.1 Planctomycetota bacterium | reverse complement strand
CACCCACGAACAACTTGATGTGCGGCCGGATGCGATCTTGCTCGTCGATCATGCGGAAGCGGATGCCGGGGTGGCGCCGCTCGAGATCGTCGAGCACGGCGGCGAGCGTCGCGCCCTCGGCTTCGACTTGCGTGCGCGATCCCGTGTACGAGATCAGCGGCGACGGCACGCGGACGTTCATGACGGCAAGCGCGCGGCGGTCACCGCGTAGACGTGCGGCAGATGGCGCGCGACGTTCGACCAGTGCGCGCCTTCGTCGATGCTCGCCCAGACCTCGCCGCTCGTCGTCCCGAAGTACAGGCCGACCGGGTCGACGTGATCGGTGCACATCGCCTGACGCTTGACGGTCCACCACGCCTGCTCGCGCGGGAAGCCGGTGTCCTGGCGCTCCCAGCTCTTGCCGGCGTCGCGCGTGCGGTAGACGGCTGGCTTGCCCGCGATGCTCGTGCGCGGCCACACCGTCTGGCCGTCCATCGGCATCACCCACGCGATGTCCGGGTTCTTCGGGTGGACGACGATCGAGAAGCCGACGTCGCCGATCTCCTTCGGCATCGCGTTGCCGATGCGGTCCCAGCGCGTGGCGGGACGATCGATGAGGTAAATGCCGCAGTGGTTCTGCTGATAGAGGCGATCGGGCCGCGCCGGATGCTGGACCACGCAGTGCGCGTCGTGCCCGAACGCGGCGTTCGGATCGGGCAGGAAATCCGCGGCGACGCCTTGGTTCAGCGGCGCCCAACTCTCGCCGCCGTCGCGCGACTCGAACACGCCGCCGCTCGACATGCCGACGTAGACGTGCTTCGCGTCGCGCGGATCGACGTTGATCGAGTGCATCTTCGGGCCGTCCGGCGTGCCGTCCTGCGGACCGCCGGTCCAAGCGCCGTACATCGCGTGTTCGTTGAAGCCCTTCACGCTGTCCCACGTCGCGCCGCCGTCGTGCGACTTGAACAGCGCTTGCGGCGACGTGCCGGCCCACCACACGTTCGGCTCGCTCGCGTGCCCCGGCGTCAGCCAGAACACGTGATCGACCGCGCGGCCGCCTTCGCCGACCTTCGGGAACGCCGGCGGTCGCGTCGCTTCGGTCCACGTCCGCCCGCGATCGCTCGACCGGAACACGGTCGGTCCGAGATGCCCGGTTTTCGCCGCCGCGAGCAGCGTCTTGCCATCGCGCGGGTCGAGCACGACGTGGTGGACGATGTGCCCGAAGAAGTGCGGGCCGGAGATCGCGAAGCTCGACCGCTTCGCATCGCCATCGAGGAACCAGGCGCCCTTGCGGGTCGCCACGAACAGTTGCACGCGATCGGTCATGGAACTCGACTCCTGAAGCTGCGTTGCGATGCGGGCGCCGGGCGCGAGCGGAGCATGGTAGCCACCGCCCCGCAGCCGACGCAGGACGCCGGGGAATCGTGGGTTCGCAGCGAGGAGCGGAACGTCGGCGGGAAAATCGCGACGTTTCGTCAGGGACTCAGCGTCAGCGTGATTCCGTTCGTCGTCGTGAATCCGAGCGGCGCGTCGGGATCGGAGCACACGGCCGTCAGGACCGCGGTTCCCGGAACGACGCTGGACGAAATCGGCGTCGTGATCTGCGCCACGCCCTGACCCGTCGCGGTCGCGACCAGCAGGATCGGCCCGATCGTGATCGCCGGAGGCGTCACGTACAGCGAACAACCCGAGCCGAGACCGATCGCCGCCGGCGTCGGTCCCAGCAACAACAGCCCGACGCCGTTCTGGTGCGCGGACTCGATGCGCGTCGTGACGATGCCGCCGACGGCCGAGCAACCGGTGACCGAGAGTTTCGGCGCGATGCCGTTGCCGTCAGCGCACGAACTCCCGAACGGAGTCATCCCGCCGCAAGGACCGCCGCAGGCCCATTTCGCGACGAAGCTGTCGTAGCCGTCCGGGATGGCCGAGAAAAAGCCGCCGAACAGCAGCGCGGAGCCGGCTCCGCCAGGATCGGGTTGCACGATCATCGATTGGACGCCTTGGATGCCGCCCGCGATTGGCGCCGACCATGACGTGCCGTCCCAGCGCGCGAGGCCGTTCGCGGGGACGCCACCTGCCGTCGTGAACGAACCAGCGACGAACAGGACCGGGCCATCCCCGCTCAAGTCATCGTGGACGACGAGCGCCCGGACGTCGCCGTTCAATCCGGTCCCGAGCGGAACCCACGTCACGCCGTTCCACTTCGCGATGCGGTTCACGGTCGTCGTGCCCGACTTCGTGAAGGTGCCGCCGGCGAACAGCGCGGGGCCAGTGCCATCGTCGAACACCGTCAGCGCGCGCACCGGGCTGTTGAATCCAGATCCGACCGGCGCCCACGCCGAACCGTCCCACTGGGCGATGCGCGACGCCGCGACGCCGCCCGCGAACGAGAACCCGCCTCCGGCGAACAATCGAGGTCCCGACCCGGCATCGAACGTCGCGAACGCGGAGACTTCTTGGTTCATGCCGCTTCCGAGCACGGACCACGACTGACCGTTCCAACTCGCGACGCTGCGTGCGGGGATCCCGGACGAGTCGACCGTGACGTCGAAGTCACCGCCGACGAAGAGCTCTGGACCTCGACCGAGGTCGGTCGCATGCAACGTGTGGACCGCCGCGACGGTGTCGTTGAGCCCATTTCCGAGCGGCGACCATTGGGAGCCATTCCAACTCGCGATGTTGGCGGCGACCACGCCTCCGACCCCCGCGAACGAGCCGCCGATGATCAATCGCGGCCCCGTGCCGACGTCGAACACCGACATCGCGCGCACGTCCGTGAAGAAGCCCGAATCGACCCCCGATCCGAGCGGCTCCCATGAGTCTCCATCCCATCGCGCCACGTTCATCGCCGGGCCCGCGGCGGAGCCGGAGAACGTCCCTCCCGCGTGGACCTCGGGGCCCGAACCCGAATCGAAGACTTCGAGGGCCGCGACTGCGCCCGCCAACGCCATCCCACCCGCCGGCGTCCACGCCTGCGCCGCCGCGTCGAATCGCAACAGGTTCGTATTCGAGTTGAGCCCGGCGACCCCGTTCGCCCCACCGCTGTACAACGCGCGAGCGGATCCGATGCCCGGGCCGACCGCAACGCAGCGCCCGTGCCCCTGCGCGTTCCCGCCGACGATCGACCATGCGCCCGCACCCAGGCGGGCCACGGTTCCATGCATCATGCCGAGGATCCTGGTACCGCTGACGAACAGCGCCGGTCCCGCTCCGTCGTCGACCTCGTCGAGGCCAGCAACATGGCCGCCGACCGACAACACGATGAGCGGCGAGCCGACGAGCGTCCACGTGACGCCATCCCAGACTCGAACGACGCCGGTGACGGTGTCACTCGCGCTGGCGTAGAGCCGACGTCCGGACCCGCTGCCGTCGTCGTGTGTGGCGAGATCGGTGACGTTCACCGTGAACCCCGTCCCGACGGCGCTCCACGACGTGCCGTCCCAGCGCGCGACTTTCGCCGCCGGAACGCCGCCGGCCGTGGCGAACGTCCCAGCCGCGTACAACGCGGGGCCGCTGCCATCGTCGTGCGATTCGAGGGCGGAGATCCCGGTCACTCCCGAACCGAGACTCGACCAGTTCGTCCCATCGAACTTGGCGATCCCGACGGCAGCGACTCCACTCACGCTGGTGAACGAGCCGGCGACGTACAACGCCGGCCCCGAGCCGTCGTCGTGGACCGTCATCGCTTGGATCGAGAGGTTCGGCGGTCCGGCGGGAACACCGATCACGGACCACTGGGTGCCATCCCATCGCGCGAGCCCTTTCGCGGCGATCCCGCCCGCGCTCGAGAACGCACCGCCGACGTAGAGCGCGGGTCCGGAGCCGTCGTCGAACACCTCGAGATCCCAGACGACCCCATTCGAGCTGCCGTTCTGACCAAGGCCGGCTCCGAGAGGACGCCATCGTCGGCCGTCCCAGGCGGCGACCCCGCTGGCGAGGACGCCACCGACCTGCTTGAAGGGTCCGCCACAGAACAGAGCTCGCCCCGTCCCGTCGTCGAACTCGATCATCGCGTGGACGGCCCCATCCGCACCGGCACTGCTCCCGAACGCCGGCTGCCATTTGGACACGAGGTCGGAAGCACTGGCGACCGAACTCACGAGCACAGCGACGAACAGCGTCTGGACGGTCGATCGAATGGATCTCACGACGCGCATGCGGTCCTCCCGAGGCAAGCCGTCGAATCGACTCCGCAGAAGAGCGTTCGAGCAGGCCGAATCGGTAGCACAAGGTCGAGGCCCGGGAACTCCAACTCCCAGAGGACGCCGCCTCCGAGGCCGAGGACGAAACCTCAAGCCCAGCCCTGCCCCCAACCCACTGTCCGCCGCGA
>JAEUIB010000383.1 GCA_016795255.1 Planctomycetota bacterium | reverse complement strand
CCTCGATCGGATAGGTCGAACCCGGGAAGCGTTGTTCGAGCAGCGACAGCGCGGTGAGCGCCGCATCGAAACAGTCGTGCGCTCGGTAGACGTGGAACGCGAAGAACGGGAACGAGTCCCGCGTCTCGAGTCCCCGCATCGCGTGCTCGATGCTCTTCTCGATCTGGACCCGGTCCTGGTCGCCGAGGACGCTGAACGCCGCCTTGTCGAGTCCGAGTGCTCCGTCCAGGCCGCGGGCTTCGGCGACGTAACGCGCGCCGCGAGCGAGGTCGACGTCCAACGTGATCCGATCGCGATCCGCCGGCACGACGCGCTCGAACGCGACTTCGTACGTCCCGGCCCGAACGACGCGGACCAACACGTTGCCTTGCGTCGCGGCGCATTGGAACGTCAGCGTCGGCCGCACCGAGTCGATGACGCCGCGCGGTCCGACGATCTGCAGCGGGCCGGGCTCGATCCGCGCCGTCCGCATGCGCTGGAGTCGTTCGGCGCGCAAGGCCGGCCACAGCGGCCGCAACGCGGTCATGCCCTCGGGCGGAGCGCGCGACAAGAGCTCGAGTGCGGTGTCGAAGTTGCCGCCGGCGACGAGCAGGTCGATCTGCATGCGGCGGAGTTGTTCGCGATCCGCGGTCGGCTGGTTCAGGATCATCACCGTCACCGGGACGATCAACGCGAAGAAGATCAGCACCAGCAGCGCGGGCAGGTTGAGGATCCGTTCGGGGCGCGCGCGGCGGACGTTTTCGGGGTGGAGGACGTCGGCGAGCAACGACTCGGCGTCGCGTGGTCCGCCGAGTTCGACCGATTCGAGCAGCAGCGCGCCAGCGGCGTGATCGAACAGCGGCCGGGTTCCGTCGAACCGCGCGAACGACCACGGAGCGAGAGGGTCCTTGCGGTCGCGATAGAGCCGGCGCCACGCCTCGAGCGTGACTTCCTGGGCATCGGGTCCGGCGCCGAGGACGGTGCGCGCCGACTCCGACAGCCGCTGGCGATACCCGTCGGACAGCAGCGACCACGCCGCGGGCTGACCGTCCGCCAACGCCAGGGCCAAGCAGAGGTCGGTCGGATACGCGGGAACCGCGTCGGTCGCGCGCCAGCGCTCCGACAGCTCCGCCAGCGACACCGTGATTCCGGGCAGTGCGGTGCACGCCGCTTCCGCTGCGCGCACGACTCCCGGGGGCCACGGAGTCGACGACGTATCGATGGAGGCGGGGAGCGGACTCCGCGCCATGGAGCTCCCTCATGAACTGGCGCCGCAAGTCACGATCTGAGAGTGACTTGGGCCACGATCCCTGAACCGAAGGCCGAAACGCGTGATCCGGAGCACGTCGTCTCGCGACGACGTCCAGCCGGGACGAGGACCTCCTGACCACGCAGGTCCATCGTCAGACGGAGGATTGAACCTGAAGGTTTGCCCGAAGTCTGCTGAAAAGACACGCGTGGACCCGGAGGATGATCGGCCGATTCCGGCGGGCCCGCGAGGCCGCGTTTCCACCGGTCCGGGAGGGTCGCATGGCGTTCATTTCCGTCGATGTCGAAGCGAGCGGGCCGCTGCCGGCGTTCTACGACCTGTTGTCGATCGGCGCGGTCGCGGTGCGCATCGCCGGGGACGAGGTCCGGATCGACGACGGCGGGTTCTACGTCGAGCTCGCGCCACTTCACGGCAAGGCCGACCCGAACGCGATGCGCGTGAACCGGCTCGACCTCGACGCGCTCGCGCGGAACGGCGAGACGCTTCCGGTCGCGGCGCGCAAGTTCGCCGAGTGGACGCGCGCCGTGTCCGTGGACGGGCCGCCAGTGTTCGTCGGTTACTGCGCGAACTTCGACTGGGCGTTCGTCAACGACTTGTTCTTCCGCGCCGGGATCGACAATCCGTTCGGCTACAAGGCGCTCGATCTGAGGTCGATGGCGCTCGGGGCGCTCGACCTGCCGTGGGAGGAGCTCCGCCAGGAGCGGATGCTGCCGTTGCTCGGGCTACAGCCGCTGTCGGACGCCGACGCGCACCATGCGCTGGCCGACGCACGGCATCAAGCCGCGATGTTCAAGGCGCTCACGGAGTGCGCTTGGCGGCGAAGCGGCCGTCCGCGAGCGTCGTGAACTGCGCCGAGTCCTTCAGCAGCCGCTTCAACAACAGTGCGGCGCCGGACCCGAGGGACAGTCGACGAGCGATCGTCGTCGGGCGCAGCGGTTCGCCGACCGAGCGCAACAATTCGTAGGCACGCCTGCGGAGCGTCGCCTCGAGCGTCGTGTCGTTGAGGGCGATGAAGCCGCTGCCGAGGAACTGGAAGTCGCCGCTGCGACGCAGCAGGTCCCCGATGAGGACCGGGTGCAGCTTCGCCTCGAATCCCGGCAGCGATCCGCGTACGGCATCGCCGACCTTCTCGACGCTGACGACGCCGCCTTCGGCTTCGAGCAGCGCCTTCGCGGCCTTCACCAGCGCCGAGCGCACGCCGGCGCCGAACGGGTGACGTTCCGCCAAGTCGAACAAGCCGCGTTCGACGCGGATGAACGTGTCGCGGCCGACGAGCGTCGCGGAGATCGCCCCGTCGCTGACCTGGCGCCGCTCGCGGACCAAGCGACGGAGTTCGGCGTACGACAGCGGTCCGCCGGCCTCGCGCAGGAACTGCTCGAGCATCTCGGACACGTGCAGCACGCTGCGCTCGGTGTCTTCGGCGACGACGAACGTGCCGCGCCCCAGGTGGCGGAAGCCGGCGTCGTCGCGGAGGATCGCGGCGAGCGCGAACTCGGACAGTTGTTCGAAGCGCGGATCGCGTGCCAACTCCGCGGCGATCAGTGCGACCGACGTCGGGCGTCCCGCGGCGACGAGGATGGCTCGCGCGCGTGCGGACAGCTCCGCGCGTCGCTCGGGCTCGATGTGGAATCGCTCGCGCAGGTCGTAGAGCCCGCGGCGGATCAGCACGAACCGCGGATCGCGACAGAGCCGCAGTCGCACCTTCTCTTCGTCGACGTCGGTGCGCGTGAACGGCGCTTGCATCAACTTGCGCGCGATGTCGCGGAAGTGCAGCGGCTTGCCCGCATCCGTCAGGACGCGACCGAGATCGTCGCCGAGTCCTTGCGCGGTCGTGCGCACCTGTTCTTCGCCCTCGGGCGTCGCGCTGACTTCGCGATGGAACAGCGTCTCGCACAGCGCGCGGACGATCGTCGGCCCGTGCTCGCCGGCATCGAGCCCGCGCAGCACTTCCTCGGTCAGTCGTTGCAGCGGCATCGTGCGCGCGGTGCGCAGCAAGCGCTTCTTCAGGCGCGCGCCGAGCGTCGTCAGCGTCGCGGCCGGCAACGCGGCGAGTCGGCCATCGGCGAGTCGGCCGATCTGGTGCGGCACGAGCCGCGACAGCAGGCGGGCGACGAAGTCCGCGTTCGTCCGCACCGGGGCGAAGAACCCGTCGGTCGCGAGGTCGTCCGGACTGCAGACGCCACCCTGGCGCAGGATGAACTCCGCCGCCTTGCGGCCCGCGCCATCGGTCAAACCGGCGGAGAAGCGGCGCAGGCGTGCCCACGCGGAGTGTTCGATCTGGCACGCGCGGGATTCGGTGATGCCGAGCGCCGTGCCGGCTTCGATCAACGTCTTGCTGCCCGAGCCGTCGCGGTTCTCACGCAGTTCGACGAGCTGGCGCTCCTTGGTCTGGAGCCGCTGGAACAACGAATCGAGGAGGTCGACGAACGTCACGTCGGCGCCGCGCTCGTGCAGCGCGAGGAAGTGATCGACCTCTTCGCGGATGCGGCGCAGCGTGGCTTGGCCGAAGTTCTTCCGCGTCAGCAGATCGTCGCCCGACACGCGCGCGAGGTCGCGCAAGGTGCGCAGCCCGAGTTCCTGGCAGACGCGCCGCGCGCGCCGCGGCAGGTCGAGCGCCGACACCGGCACGTGCGAGAGCGCGTCGCCGAGCGAGTTGCTGTCGCCGATCTTGTCGAGCTCGGGCAGCGGGGGAGCCGTGTTGTCGCGATCGGCGGCCGCGTGGATCGCGCGATTCACGAGGCGCAGCGACGTCTCGCCGAAATTGCGGAGGTGCAGCAGAGTCTCTTCACCGCGAGCCAAGTAGTCGCGGACGGTGACGATCTGCTCGCGCTCGAACACGCGGCGCGCGCGATTCGAGATCGGCAGGTGCGCGAGCGGAGTCGACGCGAGTTCGTCGTCGACGTCGGTCGGGAAGCGGTCGGAAACGGGCTTCTGGCCCGACGCGTCGCTGCCGAGGAAGCGCAGCACGGAGCGGACTTCTCGCAGGCACGTGTGCCCGAAGCCGTCGAGCGCCAGCAGTTCGGCGTCGCTCTTGGCGTCGAGCTGAGCCACGGTTTCGATGCCGGCCTCGACGAGCCTGCACTTGGTGCGGTTCGACAGCGGGAGCGCGTCGATCCGCGGTGACGCGGACGTGTCGGAGCGGTCGCGAAGACTCGTCATGGAACGGAGAACCTCTCGAATGGGCGTGCCGTGGCGGACCCTTCTCCGGCCACGGAGCGCGTCGGTTCGGATCGCGATCAGGCGTCGGCCGTCGGGGAACG
>JAEUIB010000341.1 GCA_016795255.1 Planctomycetota bacterium | reverse complement strand
GAGACCGGCGTCTACACCGCGGTCATCGTCGAACTCGCCGGCCAGCGCATCTCGGTCATCGGCACGTTCGACGTGCCCGACCAGCCGGAGTGCGACGTCACGCTGCGCATCCCGACGGCCACGATCTCGGGGCGCGTGCTGCGCACCGAGACCGGTGAGCCCGTGCCGTTCGCGAGCCTCGTGATCCTGGAATCGAAGAACGGAAGCCTCGAGTTCTCGGGCGTCGCCGTCGCCGACGCGGAGGGACGGTTCCAGACTGCGCCGTTCTCCGCCACGGGCACGTTCGATCTGATGGCGGTGTCGTCGACCGAGCCGCTCGGCATCGGACTGGCGCGCGGGATCCAAGTGACGATGGGTCAGAGCGCGACCGGCGTCGAGCTGCGCATGCCGCGCGGCGGGTCGCTGGTCGTCGCGCCGCAGGACGAGACCGGCGCCGCGGTCACCTCGGCCAAGGTCGAACTCACCGATGCGCGTGGCGTCCTCGTCGATCTGGCGACGACGACCGCGCGCGACGAGCTGTACTTCGCGGGCGTCGACGCGACGCGCTGGACCGTGCGCGTCACCGCCGAGGGCTTCGAACCCTTCGAGACGAGTTGCGACGTCGCGGTCGGCGCGCAAGCGCGCGTCGTCGCTCCGCTGGTCCGCAAGAAACCCTGACCGCGCGGCGTCGCCCCGCGGTGGCGTGTCGTCGCGGGACGACTCCGAGCCAACCCAACACTTCACTCCCCCATTCCTTGGAGGAACCCCGATGTCGTCGTCCGTTCTGTCCGCCGCGATCGCGGCCGTCGTCGCCGCTGCCGTAGGAATCGTCGTCCCGCAGTTCACCTCCGACGCACCGGCGACGGCGGCAAACCCGCTCGACGAAGCTGCGCTCGAGGCGCGCATGGCGAAGCTCGAATCCCAGGTCTCCAGCGCGGTCGAGCGACTCGACGCAGCGACCGCCGCACTCGAGGCCGCGACCGTCCAGCGCGCCGAAGCGCGCGCGATGGCCGAGAAGGCCGAAGCCGCGGCCGCCGCGCAGCGAGCCACCGACGACGCGAACATCCCCGAGACCACCGCCGACGCCGAGCACGCGATGACCGACGCCGAACTCTCGGGCCTCATCGGCGAGCTGCTGCGCGCCGACACCGGCTACGAAGCCGAGGAAGCCCTGTGGGCCAAGATCAAGGCCGCCGGTCAGCTCGACGCCGCGATCGCCCAGATCGAGGAAATGGTCGGCGACGACCCGCAGAACGCCGACCTCCAGACCGACCTCGGCGGCGCGTACCTGCAGAAGCTCTTCACCGTGACCGAGGACCCGCAAAAGGGCGTGTGGGCGATGAAGGCCGACTCGGCGTTCGACGCCGCGCTGAAGGTCAACCCGCAGCACTGGGACGCCCGCTTCTCGAAGGCCACCTCACTCGCGTTCTGGCCGCCGATCTTCGGCAAGCAGGGCGAAGCGATCGCGAACTACGAAACCCTGGTCCAACAGCAGGAAGCCTCCGGCGCCACCAAGCCCGAGTACGCCCAGACGTATGTATTCCTCGGCAACCTCTACGAACTCCAAGGCAAGACCGACAAGGCCAAGGAGATCTGGAACAAGGGAGCCGGCAAGTTCCCGGGTAGCGCGGAGCTGAAGAAGAAGTTGGCGAAGTGACGCGGGGCGGGGCGTTCGGTGAGTCCGTTCACGCAGCTGCGAGCGGAGCGGAGCCCGCGGACCGACGGTCCGCGGGCTTCCGTCGTGCAGGGCGATGGTGCGTCGTTCGATGAAGTGCACGAGAGCGTCGAAGACGCCTGTCATGAAATGACTGAGGCCGTTCAGCCGCGCCGATCGTGAACGAGAGCGACCCCAACCGGAACGCACGATGGCCGGAGATGGCGCAAGATCGGGATTCGTCATCACGCGCTCGGGACAACCCGTCGCCGAACTGCGGCCAGTCGAAAAAGCCGTGGACCGCAAGCGTGTCCAACTCGCCGTCGCAGGGCTCCTGCGCTCGCGCAAGGGGACGCCGCTGGGAGGTCTCTCGTTGCGTCAACTCATCAACGAAGGGCGCAAATGAGTTCGCTCAATCTCGGCGTGGCGTGGTTCGAGCCGAAGTTGCACGCGCTAGCGCTCCCGATCCCCTGATCGACGACCCCACCGCGAACTCGTTCCCAGCTCGTCGACGCAACTCGCTCCGCGACTCGATCGGCGCATCTTGACGCTGCCTGGAATGACGGGCCCTCACTCGGTGCAATCCGCCACCGATGCCGACCGA
>JAEUIB010000332.1 GCA_016795255.1 Planctomycetota bacterium | reverse complement strand
CCCGCGTCGCCGAGCCGAACGAACGGTCGGCTGGCGTCATGGCCGATCGCGTCCGAACGCCACGGCAACTCCGCTTGGATGTCCATCGACGAATTCGGCGGGTACGTCGCCGACGCGGCGCTCGACTTCGACGTCGCGTTCGAGTCGTGCCGATCCGCGATGGCCGAGCCGACACGAACGAATCGTGTCTCCGTGCTCGATTTCGAGCGACCGCCGCAGCCCGGCGGGGAGGCGAACGGAACATCGTCGCGGCCGCTACCGATGTCACGGGCTCACGACGAGGCGCGTGCGCTCTCCCGGGTGCACGACGACGCTCAACGCCCGAGTCGCATTTAGGCCGATGACCTGAAATTCACGACGTCCGCAGAGGACCGGGGAAAGGACGACGCGCCCGGACTCGTCGGCGACATGGATGGACCGGCCAGCGATCAACTCTGCATCAGGCTGCGAAGCGTCGAACTCGACATGGCATGTTCCTGCGGGGTCAATGTCGCGAAGATCCAGCTCGACGGATCCACACTCGATGCGAGAGCGGTCTTGAAATGGGATCACCGTGAGGATGCGTAAGGAGCCGTTCGTCTCTCGCACCGCAACCGCGACACGTCGTGGAACGCACGTGAGATTCCGGAATACGAAACCTCCATCGGGACCGATGGGGACGCTGTGGACCGGGCGCCCGCCAGGAATGGGTGTTCCCCAGTCGTCGAAAAGCGGAATCGCCACGAGGTCCGTAGAGTCGACTCCCACGAAGTCGATCCGACCCTGCGCGATGTCCGTCGGCGTCCAGCTCTGCGGAGCATCGATCACGGTCTCTCTCCCGGCATCGACGGTGAGCGGGAACGACGGGAATCCGCGTGCTCGTCGAAACTGCGCGGTGCGTAGCCGGTCGATCGGCCCGACCTCGTAGCGGCCGGGTCGAAGCGGTTTGAAGTGAATGCGATCGGAGATCCAAAGGCCGCTCGTGACTTCCCCGAGTTCGTCGACACAAGCGATCGCATCCACGGCGCTCGAGCCACGAACGACGATCGAGCCGACCCATTTCGCGATGTCGAGTTCGATCGTGTCGTCGACCCCTTGTCGCGTGTCGATCACCGTGATGGGCGACGAGGCAACCGGATCACCGAGATGCACGGCCAGGGCATCGCTTCCGATCGCGAACTCGTTCGACAGTCCTTCGGCGTTCAGCGCGCCGAGGAAGAGCGTCCGTCCCGTGTGGAGTTCGACCACTCCGAGCCTGCCGTGGGTCAGTGGCGTGCCGTTCTCGAGAACGCGCAGTCGAATCCCTCGGGCTGGCTGAAGCCGAACCTCGAGTTCACCCGATTCGTCGATGGATGCTCCGATCAGGGTCGGTGCATGGGCGTCGCTCCACAGGGCGAGGCGGGTATGCAATCCGTCGAGGATGCTGGGACGAACGACCTCGTGACGCCCGCCTTCACCCACCGAGATGTTGCTCGCTCCAAACCGCCATCCAGCTTCGTGGTCGCGCCGCACACCGATTGCGTAATGGACGCGCGCGATTCCCTCCTTCGTCATTGCGTCGACGACGCGGACGCGGAGGGCCGGACTGCGTCGCGCATCGATCCACGTCGGCCCCCCGGATTCGATATGAACGAGGACGCCGGGAGTGGAGGGGAACGCTTCCGATCGAGGAACGGTACGCGGCTCGATCAGCTCCAGTCCGGTCGTCGCGGCTTCGATGGCGTAATTGCCCACGGGCAAGACAACGGAGGTGAGTCCAGAGTCATCCGTTTGGACGACATGAGTGGTCCTCGATGCGACATCGAGCGCGTGGATGCGCAACCGAACGTATCCGATCCCAGTTCCACTCGATTCGTCGCGAATCGCTAACGACCCCGCCGACGCCGGAGAGAGCACGAGCACGAGCTCGTCGTCGCTCGCGGGCTCCATCCATCGCGAACACGCAAATGCGTTCAGAGCTCGCACGGCGGCGATTCGACCTGGATCGAATCGACCGATTCCGTCGTCGTCCGTCACGGTCAGGAGAATCTCTGAGTCGGATTCGGGTGAATCCGAGGGAATGCCGAGGACTCGAGTCCGCGGCATCGGTTCGTTCGTCGGGTCGATCGTCCGAACGCGAACGGTCCGACGTGGCTCGAGCAGAACCGTTCCGATGTCGCCGTCGGGAACCTCGTGGGTCAGCGTCCGCGTGACTTCGGAGTACCCCTGAGCGCTGATGATCAGATCGAGG
>JAEUIB010000325.1 GCA_016795255.1 Planctomycetota bacterium | reverse complement strand
GAGCGGATCGCCACAGCTGCGGCGGGCTGCTGAGCGGCCGCTCCGAGAGCCCGTTCACGACGTCCCTTGGCGACGGAGTGGTTTCCACGGCGCGCGAGCTTGAACCCGAGGGAGAACTTCGGGTCGCGCTTCGCGCTCCGCGGTGGCGATTGAAGGCATCGGTAGATGACGGGGACGGAGGCGCGTCTGTCCCCGTCATGTGCCCCTGACCGGACGCCGTTGCCGGCGGCAAACGCGTCCGGTTGATGTCTTGTCGGGCGAGAGGGTTACGGCGACACCCCGACGAAGGAGCCGGCGGCTAACGCACGCGGGTGATGTGGCGCCTGAGGCTTGGGTTGCGACCGGACCTGGGCGCGAGCTGCGGAAGAACGGTGCCGGCGACTCCAGCCTCGCTCGAAGTTCCCGCTCAGAGTTCGTCGGTCCTGGGGGTTCGGGCTCGTGCGGGCGCGACCGCGCGTCGATGCAGTCCCGATTTCGTCCTGATCCGAACCGTTCCAGAACTCGGGATCCTCCCATGCACCGCTCTGCCCTCGCGCGCTGGCTTTCCGTCAGCGCCCTCGCTTGTGTGCTTTCGACGTGCTCCGACGGTGACTCGAGCGCACCGGTCGCCGCCAACAAGCCGTCGAAGAAGCCGAAGGTCACGCAAGCCGGGATCGCCGCCGACGCGACCGAGCATCCTGCGGCTGGCGTGACGAGCACGAACGCCGGACGGTCCGCTGGCCTGCTGGAACTGGTGCCGGCGGACGCGCTGGTCGTCGCACGTTGGCCGACGTTCCGCGCCGCCGAAAGCGCTTGGAAGGAATCGGCGCTGGTCCAGGGCCTCGAGCGCGCCGGGATGAAGGCCGCCGCGCAAGCCGTCGTCGATCCTCTCGCGAGCCTCTCGGCGATCCTCCGCCCCGCGCTCAGCGCGTCGGAGCGCCCGCTCGTCGAAGCCCTGATGTCGTTGCGCGGGGATCTCGTCGTCGCGTTGCTCGGCATCGATCCGACGCGCATGACCGAATCGGGCCCGGCCTCGTCGTGGCTGTTGCTCGCATCGCACGGCGGCTCCGACGAGACGTGGACCGCGGTGTTCGATCGCGCCGCGAGCGGCGGGCGCAGCTCGGTCGCTTGCAAGCGCGTCGCGGCCGGCCACTACACGTTGACCGACGGTGACGATCGCGCCGAGCTCCGCGTGCGCGACGGCCGCATCGAGTTCCTGTTCCATCACGGCACGCCCGGGATCGCGCTCGATCAGGCCATCGCGAGCGACGCGGCGCAGAGCTTCGCGACCGCTCCGGTCCGCACCGCACTGCCGAGCGCGGCCGGTCTGCCTTGGCTCGAGATCCACGCGAACGCGGCTCCGCTGTTCGACCTCGTGCGCCAGTTCCAAGGGCCCGAGGCCGCGTCCACGCTGACGGCGCTCGGGTTCGACGGCGTCATCGGCGCAAGCGCGTCGTTCGCGCTCGACGGTGCGCTGCTGCGCAATCAATTCGCGTTCGCGTCGACGGATCGGCGCGACGTCGTGTCCGCGTGCTTCCGCCCCGACGCACTCGACGTCGGCTTCGCACGCCTCGCTCCGGCCGATGCCGAGACGGCGGTGATGTTCGGCTTCGACCTCGCGGCCGCGGTCGACTCGATTCGCTCGCACCTTCCCGCGCAGCAGCGTCCCGGATTCGACGCCGCGCTCGCGGAACTCGAGGACGAGACCGGCCTCGACGTGCGCTCGGCCATCCTCGAGAACTTAGGACCGAACGTCGTGTTCACGAGTCGCGGCAGCCTCGCTGCGGCGATGACGCAAGGCGACATCTACGACGCCGCGCTCGCGATCCAAGTGCGCGACGAGAGTGCCGCGCAGTCGATCCTCGGCATGGCGTTCGAAGCCAATCCCGCGGCGCTGAAGCCGCGCAGCGCCGGCGACCTCCGCTACGTCTCGATCGGCCTGCCGGTGCCCGAGCTGGCGTGGCTCGATCTGTCGGTCGGCGTCCACGACGGCCTGATGGTCGTCGCGACGTCGGGCGACATGCTCGAAGAGATCTTCGCGAACGCGACGTCGACCGACGTGCGTTGCGCACCGTTGGCGGCGGTGCTCGCGAGCGCTGCGCCCGGCACGTTCTACGCCGGCACGTCCGACACGCGCTCCGAGGTCGAAGGCATGCTCGAGTTCGCGCGCACCGGCGAGTTCGACGAACCCGGCTCGAGCCCCCTCCCTCTCGACCTGCCGACGCCGGAAGAACTCCGCGAGTTCTGCATGGGCCTCGGCCACTCGACGTCGACGATCCGCGCGACGGAACACGGCATCGTCCACGAGAGCGCCGGCGCGGTGAACCTGCCGATCAACGGCGCGCCGGCCCTGGCGATCATCGCGTCGATCGCGATCCCGAAGTTGATGGGCGCACGCGTCGAGGCCAACGAAGCCGCGGCGATCGCGACGCTGCGCAACGTGTGTTCGGCGCAGGTGCAGTTCCAGGTCATCGCCGCGAAGGATCGGGACGGCGACGGCAACGGCGAGTACGGGTCGTTCGCCGAGCTCACCGGAACGCTCGCTCTGCCGGACGGGACGCGGTTGAACCCGCCGGTACTGTCTTCGTTGCTGGCGAACATCGAGTCGGGGTGCGTGACGCGCAACGGTTACGTGTACGCGTGCGTGCTGCCCGGGAAGAGCGGCCAGCCGATCCCCGAGACCGATCGCGGCGGCGCCGGCGGCGACGTGGATCCCGAGCTCGCCGAGCTCTACTTCACGGTGTACGCGTGGCCGGTCGACGCCGGCACGACCGGCGTCCGCGCGTTCGCGATCGACCAATCGGGTGACGTCTACCAGACCTACGCGACGGGCTTCGATCCGCCGATCAGCGGGCTCGCATCGCCGCCGCCGCTCGACGACGCGTTCGACTTCGACGCGCGCTTCCAGGCGTCGCGACAGGGTCGGCTCGAGTTCTTCTGGGAACCGCTGCGCTGACCGACCCCCGACACCCGCGGGGGGTGCGCGACTCACCTCGAACCGGGGTGCTTGACTCGTCGGTTACAGTCCCGACGACCTAGGAACCTGCGCGACCCCTCCCTGCCGGGACGCCGTCGCGTCGTCGAGGAGAGCGCCACCATGTTCGGTTCGGTGAACTTCGTATCCACGAAGGTCGTCCCTTCGTGGACTTCGTGCATCCGTCTCCACTGCGTCGTCGCAGCGATCGTCGCCGTCGCGGCGGTCGCGCCGGTGTCGAGCGCGCACGATCGCGCGGCCGCGGCCCCATCGGGCCTGTCCGCCACCGAATGGGTGGAACTCCGCGCCGCCTACGAAGCGAGTCGCCATGCGCTCGTCGCGGTCGACGGCGGCTTCGAGGCGCGCAATCCCGGACAGAGCTGGACGACGACGTTCGACGGTCGCGGATCCACGACGATGCCCGACGTCGGCGGATGGTCGTGGGGCCTCGAACTCGCGGACTACGGTTGGGGCGAGGTGCGCTCCGAGCTCGCCACTCCCGAGTCGATGAGTCGCGACGCGCATCGATTCGCGTACGTCTGGGACGACGTGGTGACCGAGTGGTACGTCAACGACGCGCGTGGACTCGAGCACGGCTTCACGATCCGAGCACGCCCGCAGGATGCGGTCGGTCCGTTGTCGCTGTCGCTGTCGGTGCGCGGTGATCTCGCGGCGGACGTCGCCGAGGATGGCCGCGACGTCGACTTCGTCCGCGACGGCGCGCGTGTCGTCACCTACGCGGGACTCGTCGTGTTCGACGCCGCGGGTTCGTCGCTTCCTGCGCGCTTCGACGTCGAGCACGGCGGGCGCTTGCGCCTGACGGTCGACGATGCCGGCGCGATCTATCCGCTGACGATCGACCCGGTCGCGCAGCAGGCGTACCTGAAAGCGTCGAACACGAACGCGCTGGACCAGTTCGGAGCGTCCGTCGCGATCTCGGGCAACACGGTCGTCGTGAGCGCGCCGAAAGAGGACAGCGGCGCCACGGGCGTGAACGGCACGCAGACCGACAACGGTGCGAACGGCGCGGGCGCCGCGTACGTCTTCGTCCGCAACAACGGGACGTGGACGCAACAGGCCTATTTGAAGGCGTCGAACACCGGCGTCGACGACGTGTTCGGCTCGTCCGTCGCGATCTCGGGCGACACGATCGTCGTCGGCGCGCTGCACGAGGACAGCAACGCGACCGGCATCAACGGCAATCAAGCGAACAACACCGCGGTCGACTCCGGCGCCGCCTACGTCTTCGTCCGCAGCGGCACGACGTGGACGCAACAGGCCTACCTGAAGCCGTCCACCACGGACATCGGCGACTCGTTCGGCTCCGCCGTCGCCATCGACGGCAACACGATCGTCGTCGGGGCCGAGGGCGAGGACAGCAACGCGACCGGCGTGAACGGCAACCAGGCGAACAACGGCATCAGCAGTTCCGGCGCGGCCTACGTGTTCGTGCGCAGCGGCACGACGTGGACCCAACAGGCCTACTTGAAGGCGTCGAACCCCGGCGCCGATGATCGGTTCGGGCGACACATCGCTCTGTCGGGCGACACGATCGTCGTCGGTGCGTTCGGGGAAGACAGCAAAGCGACCGGCATCAACGGCAATCAAGCCGACAACAGCGTGACCGCGGCCGGCGCGGCCTACGTCTTCGTGCGCAGCGGCACGACGTGGAGCCAGCAGGCGTACCTGAAGGCGTCGAACACCGGCGCAGCGGACCTGTTCGGCGACAGCGTCACCGTCTCGGGGAACACGATCGTCGTCGGCGCACACGGTGAGGACAGCGGCGCGACCGGCATCAGCGGCAACCAAGCCGACAACGGCACGTTCAACGCCGGCGCGGCCTACGTCTTCGTGCGCAGCGGCACGACGTGGAGTCAGCAGGCGTACCTGAAGGCGTCGAACACCGGTTCGAGCGACGAGTTCGGCTACTGCGTCTCGCTCGCCGGCAACACGCTCGCCGTCGGCGCGATCGGCGAAGCCAGCAACGCCACCGGCATCAACGGCAATCAAGCGAACAACGGCCTGACGGCCGCCGGCGCCTCGTACGTGTTCGGCCGCAGCGGCACGACGTGGAGTCAGCAGTCGTACTTGAAGGCGTCGAACACCGGCGCCGACGACTGGTTCGGCCAATCGCTGGCGATCTCCGGACAGACCGTCGCGGTCGGCGCGCTGCTCGAGAACAGCGCCGCCACGGGCGTGAACGGCAACCAAGCGGACGAGAGCGCGGCCGACGCCGGCGCGGCGTACGTGTTCGACCTCGTCGGCTGTGCGTCCCCCGCGACCGCGACGGCCTACGGCGTCGGCAAGCCCGGCACGTTCGGCGTGCCCGTGCTGTCGTCGACGAATCCGCCGATCCTCAACACGACCGCGGACCTCACGCTGACGGGAGGCCTCCCCGGCGCCGGTCCCGTCGTGTTGTTCGCCGGCTTCGCTCCGACGGCACTGGCCTTCGACGGCGGCACGCTGCTCGCGACCCCGACGTTCCTCGTGAACCTGCCGCCGCTCGACGGCAGCGGCGGCTTCGTGCTGCCGGTTCCGCTCGGTCCGACGACCTGCGGTCTCCATCTGTACTTCCAAGCGATGTTCGTCGATCCGGGCGCCACGGGCTTCTACCAGACCGCGCAGACCAAGGGCCTCGACTGGACGCTCGGCGGTTGACGACGGCGCGGGATCGCGGCGCACCACGAGCTTGAAACACGCAGAGCGCGGAGCGAGCCCATGGGTTCGTTCCGCGCGACCGAGCCGCGTTGAACCATGCCGGGCGGACGACGGCGTAGCTACGCTGGCCGCGCCACGTCGACTACCCGGAGAACGAGCATGGTCGCCTCGATGCGCCGATGCGCCGCGAGCGCTCTCGCCGCGTGCGTGTCGTTCCTCGTCCCGTCGCGCTTCGTCCTCGCCGACGACGCGGTCCACTTGCCGGTCACGCGGCACGTGCTTTCGAACGGCATGCGATTCCTGATCGTGCCGTTCGGCGATGCCCCGGTCGTCGCGACGTACATGCAGTTCCAAGTCGGCGGCGTCGACGATCCGAAGGGTCAGACCGGCGTCGCGCATCTGCTCGAACACATGATGTTCAAGGGCACGACGACGCTCGGCACGACGGACTACGAGGCCGAGAAGCCCGTGCTCGACGCGCTGAACGCACTGTGGAAGCAGCTCGATCGCGCGCGGGCCGACGGCGCGGACGCGGCGACGCTGGACGCGCTGCGTGCGCAGATCGCGGCGAAGCGCGCCGAGCACGAACCCTTCGTCGTGAAGAACGAACTGACCGAGATCTACGAGCGCTGCGGCGGCACCGGCCTGAACGCGTCGACGTCGAACGACTCGACGCAGTACTACGTCCAACTGCCGTCGAACCAACTCGAGGTGTGGGCGCGCGTCGAGTCCGACCGCATCCAGAACCCGGTGTTCCGCGAGTTCTACTCCGAGCGCGACGTCGTGCATGAAGAGCGTCGCCTGCGCGTCGACTCGCAGCCGCGCGGCCGCTTCGACGAGATCTTCGAAGCGCACGCGTACCTCGTGCATCCGTATCGCCAGCCGGTCGTCGGTTGGCCCGAGGACATCGACGCGACCGATCACGACGAAGTGCTCGAGTACTTCAAGACGTGGTACGCGCCGAACAACTGCGTCGTGGCGCTGGTCGGCGACGTCGACGTCGAGAAGACGATCGCGCTCGTCGAACGCTGGTTCGGCGCGATTCCGTCGCGCACGCTGCCGCGCCGGCGCATCACGCCGGAACCGGAGCCGCTCGGCGAACGACGCTTCCGCGTCGCGCTCGAGATCCCGTCGCAGTTGACGATCGCGTGGCCCGCGCCCGCGCACGGCCATCCCGACCAAGCCGCGTTGACGATCGCGTCGCGCGTGCTGAACGGCGGCTCGGGCTTCGGTGGCTTCGGCCGCGGCGGGCGCGGCGGATCGAACCCTGGACGATTGCGCGCGAAGCTCGTCGACGAACTGAAGGTCGCGACGCGCGCCAACGCGTCGGTCGGCTTCGGTCGCTATCCGGGACGGTTCTCCGTGACCGCATCGCCGGCGCGCGACAAGACGATGGACGAACTCGAAGCGGCGATCGATGCCGAACTCGAGCGCCTCGCGACCGAGCCCCCGACCGCGGCCGAACTCGAACGTCTGCGCGTGTCGATCGCCGCGTCGGCGATCCGCGGCCTG
>JAEUIB010000213.1 GCA_016795255.1 Planctomycetota bacterium | reverse complement strand
GACAGGTCGGACGCTTCGATCTCGAGTCGCGTCGCGGCGGTCAGCGCGTTCGCGTCGAGCGCATCGGTGCCGAACACCGCCGACGGCTGCAGCATCAGCTCGTGGATCGGATCACCGGCCGACGTCGTCGTCGACGTCTCGTTCTGGTCGAGCGTGGACGGGATCGGCGAGAACAACAGCACGAAGTTCTGACCAGGATCGGCGAACGTCGTCGGACCGAACGACAGCGGCAGGACGCCGGGCAAGCCGGGCACGCGCGCGATCAAGCGCGAACGCGTCGCGAGATCGGCGCCGGTCGTGATGCCGGCCGTCACCAGATCCGCGACCGGCACGATCGAGTTCGCGAACCGCGTCGAGAACTGCATCTGTCCGCCGGGTACCGCGAAGTCGAACGTCTGCGCGGCGTTCTTCTCGAGCGCGCGCACACCGTCGGCCAGGAACGTGAACGTGTCGCGACCGTTCGGCGAGCCGCCGAAGTTCGCGGCCTCCATCGTGCCGACGACGAACGGCCGCCCGTACTCGACGGACAGGTCGACGTTCGTGCCGTTCGCACCGAGCGGCGCGAACGTCGCGAAGCGCGGATCCGCGAAGAAGCCCGGCGACGTCGGCGTCCCGACGTTCGCCGCCGTCGCCGCGAACGAACCGAGCGCGGCGACGATGTCGTTCTTCGTCTTCACGGTCAGCACCGGATCGACGCGACCGGTCCGATGCAGCAGCACGGACAGTCCGTACGGAGTCCCGACGTTCGCCGGATTGCGGCACGCGGCGAACGTGAACACGTCGAAGTCGTCACGCTCGACGGTCACGAGCAAGCGAGTCCCGAACGCGCCGAGATCGCCCGGCGTGAACTTCGCCTCGCCCTTGCCGTTGGTCTTGCGCGCGACGGCGGGAGCTCCGAGTGGATCGTGCGGATAGGCCTCGATCGCGATCCGCGTTCCCTTCAGCGGTTTCAGCGTGTGGTCGGCGACGACGCGCACGCGCAACACTTCGCCGGCGCCGGCTTCGAGCGGACCACCGATCGAACCTTCGTGGTGGATCGCCCCGGCCTTCGGCACGCGCTTCTTGAATTGGTTGCCGATCGAATCCGTGTAGCGCAGTTCGGAGATCGTCGTCGGCACGAACCGCAACGCGTTCGTCGCCGCCGGTCCGTCGTACGTCGACGTGACCAGTCGGCCATCGTCGTCGGTGATCCCGGCGCCCGCGGACAACGCGATCGCGTCGAGCGTGCTCGGCGTCGCGTCGGTGTCGATGAACGCCTTGAACGCGGTCAGCGTCTCGGACGACGAACCGTAGAGCGCGGGCAGCCGCACCACCGTTCGCACCGTGAACGGATCGTCGTCGTCGGTCGGCGGTCCGAGCACGACGGTCGGCTCGGTCGTCTTCTTGAACACCTGCGGCAGGCCGCCGAGCGGGCCCACCGGCGAGTTCTGACCGTTGCGCGTGCAGTACGCGCCGACCAGGATCCCGCTCGGCGGCGCGGTCGAGTTCGAGTCCTTGAAGACCGCCTCGCCCGAGCCCTTGGTCATGTCGTTCTTGAACGTCGTCGATCCGCTCGCGGCGTCCTTCGTGAACACGCGCGCGGCGGGTTTGCCCGCCTGCTTGTCCTGGAAGTACAGCAGCGTGATCGAGTCCGGCGTCGCACCCGTTCCGCCGATCGTCACGCTGGCGCGGAATTGATCGATGTTGTCGAGCGTCATCGTCCCGGCGAAATTCGTGCCCGCGAACGTGAACGGCGCGTTGGCCGGGAACGTGATCGCCGTCGGCATGCGGATGTTCGACACCGTGAACGAGTTCTCGATCGGCTGGTCGGACGCGAGCTGCACCCCGTCGCCGTTCGCGACGGTGTTGTTGATGCGCACGCTGACTTGCGCGCCGGGCGAGAACGGCTTCTTCGGCGTGAACACGACGATGCGCGGATCGAGCGCCGCGGCGATCGTGCCGTCGAGTTTCTGCCCGAGCGCACTGAGCCGCAGGTTGTCACCGGTCTTCAGTCCGGACGGACCGTTCAACGCGACGGTGTCGGAGAAGTAGAGGATCACCGGCGTGGTCGACGCGACGTTCTTCGCGGACGGTTCGGGGTACATCGTCATCAGTCGGAAGACCGGCGTCGCCGCGCTGACGGTCGTGAAGCGGAACTCGCGCACGCTCGCTCCGGTCGCGCCGCCGAACAGACTGCCCGAGTTGCCCGACGTCCCGCCGGGAACCGTCAGCGCCTCGCCTTCGAGGTCCCTGATCGCCGTGCTGACCTGGATCAGGTACTGGCTGTTCGGCTCGAGCTTCTGCGTCGGCAACAACACTGCGGCGCGATTCGCCGTGCTCGGATCGAGCGCCAACGCCGCCGGCACCGGGACGGGCGTCTGCCCACCGAAGCCGCCACCGAACGACGAACCGAGGCGCGTCAACGTGATCGAGGTCGGCGTGACCGTCTTCGGATCGACCGACTCGGAGAAGATCACGACGACCGGCGCCGTCAGCGGCACTCCCTGCTCCCCGTCGGCCGGCGCGACGACGCCGATCGCCGGCTGACCCGGGGCGAATTGAGCTCCGGCGAACAGCGCCGACAGCGTCGCGACCCCCTGCTGCGAACTCCCGCCACCGGCGCTACTGGCGACGAACTTCTTCTTCGCGCCGTCGCTGCACGCGAGGAACGGGATCAGCGCGCACACGGCGGCGATCGCGAGCAGGCCGCGCGGGACGCCGAATCGTCGGTGCATGCCGCGCGCGTGGGGACCCAATTCGTTCATGCGGACTCCGACGATTCGATCGGCACGGGCGGGCACGGTCCACGAGAGGTTTCCGGCGCGCGCCCCGCCGAGGCGAAGGCTCGTTCCGAACGTGCGGGACGCGGCCGCTTCCCGTGAATTGTCGCCAAGATAGCGACCCGAGTCGCGACCGACGCAGCCCGGGCGTCCTTCGTCCGCGTCCTGCGTCGGCGGTGCCGGCTTCGCGCTGCGGAACGCTGGCCGGGTCGCCGGAAGCAACTCACCGGCCGGCGAGTTCGCGGTTCCGTCCGCGACCGTGCGCGACGACCCGACCCGAAGCCCCGTCGCCGGGGCCTCCCGACAACCCCCGCTCGCCTGCTCGCAGGACCCCGGCCAGGGTGCTAGGTTGCGCGGTCGTCGATGGCCGGCCATTTGCGGTTCTTGGCGCGCGATCCCCGACCGTTCGACGGGGGATCGGCGCGCTTCCGTAACGAGTCCCGGTCCACTGTTCCCGTTCGGAAACGTCCCTTCCGCGGAGTCCTCGATGCCCGCCCTCGGTGCGCTGCTGCTGTGTGCCTCGTCGGTGATCGCCGCAATCGCGGTCCAAGATCCGAAGCCGCCGAGCGAGTCGATTCGCGAGGCGCTGGACGCAGGCGACGTCGACCGAGCTCAAACCGCTGCGGAACAGTGGCTTGCGGCGGAGCCGAACTCGGCCCACGCGCACCTGTACCTCGGCTTCTGCCTCGAGCAGCGCGGCGACGGCAAGGCCGATCGCGCGTTCGAGCAGGCCCTCGAACTCGGCGCCACCGACGCGGACCTGACCTTGCAGATCGCCGACGTCTACGCGACGCGCTTCGCCGACGTCATCGCGAGTGGCGTCACGGACGGAGCTCCGGCCGAGCGCGCCCGCGCCGAAGAGCTGTACGCGAAGGTCGCGACGCTGCAGGGGCACTCGATGATCGCACTGCCGCGGATCGCGTGGCTGAAGCGGACCGGCGGGGACATCGCCGGCGCGAAGGCGGTGCTGTTTTCCGCGATCGCGCTCGAACCGCTGGTCGACCCGCCCCATTACGACCTCTGGAGCATGATCGGGCTCGGCGTCGAATACGACGAGCTCGCGTCGTTCTACGACGGCCTCGCGGCCGGGAATTACGCGCCGGCAGCTCGCGCGCGATGCCGCTCGTTCCAAGGCCAAGTCTTCGCGAACAAGGCGCTGGCGCACCGCTCGGCCGCCGCGACGGCGACGCAGGCCGGCGATTCGCTTGCCTACGCATCGTCGCTCGAGGCCGCGCGCAATGCGTACGTCGCTTCGCTGGCGTGCTTCGATCGCGCGATCGCCGCGGACCCGGCAGGGG
>JAEUIB010000156.1 GCA_016795255.1 Planctomycetota bacterium | reverse complement strand
ATCGTCGCGTCGACGTGCCGACCGTCGTCGCTCGCGACGCGCGCGACGCCGCGCTCGACCGGCCCCGCGAGGTCGGCGCCGAACACGCGCGCGCGGACGACTCCGAGCGACTTCAACGGCAGTTCGAACGTCAGGTCGTCGGCGATGCCGACATCCGCGGTCCCCACGACGTCGAGTTCGAACCGGAGCGGTCCGCGACCGGCACGCGCTTCGACCCGAAGCGTCCACGCCAGCACCGCTTCGTCGGCGGCGTCGAGCGCGAAGCCGCTGACCTTGACGCGCGCCCGCAACGGACCGGGGCGCTCGACGACGACCGAGCGCGACGGAGCGCGCTCGCTGCTGGCGTCGCCGAGCGACGTCGACGTCACGATGCGCACCGGGCGCTCGGCCGCGCGGCGATCGACGCCGCGGACGGTGATGCGCCGGATCAGGTCGACGTCCTCGGCGCAAAACTCCAGCGAGCCATCCGCGGTGTCGAGCACGGCTCCGCGCGCCGTCGACGTCGCGCGGACCGGCGCCGACGGCGCGGGGGAGCGACCGCGGACCAAGTGGAACACCGCGCCCGCACGGGCGATCGTCGCCGGGACGCACGCGAGGACGCGCGCCGCGCGCAGCGAGCCATCGGGGTACGCGCCGGTCGCCTCGAGTTCGGTCGGGACGGCGACGCCCCGTCCACGGTCGGCGCGCAGCACGTAGCCTTCGCTCGAGCGCACGCGCCCGGGTTCGAACAGCACGACGCCCTCGACGCAGACCGGCCCGTCCCCGAGCACCGGCCGCGCGACGCAGTCGACGACGATCGGGGCCGACGGGTCGCCGGTCGCCGCCGGGACCCCGAACCCGAGGAAAACGCGCAGAACGCAACCGACGAGGGATGCGGGCATGTCGGCAAGACGTCGGGTTCGGCGCGAAGTTACCGCCCGGGCCGGATGCTGGTCGCTTGCCCGACCCGGTTCCAGGGTTAGAATCCGGCGCACCCAGCGACCCTAGGCCCCGGCACTCCCCCGCAGGCGGCTCGGACGCATCCGTTTCGAGGACTCGCACCATGGAAGACTTCTGGCGCTTCCTGATGGAAAACAAGGTCTGGTGGATCACGCCGACCGTCATCGTGTTCGTCGGCCTGATCGTGCTGGTCTGGGCCACCGAAGGCAGCAACATCGCGCCTTTCATCTACTCGCTGTTCTGATCGCTGTTCCGAGTGGACGCGGCAGAAACGCCGCCGCCTTTGACCGGCCCATCGCCCACGCGCACGATCGTCCTCTACGGCGGTTCGTTCGACCCGATCCACGCCGGTCATCGGCACGTCGCACGAGCCTGTCTCGCACGGAAGGACGTCGCCGAGGTCCGATTCCTCGTGACGCCGCAGCCGCCGCACAAACGCGGGCGAACCCTGCTGCCGCTCGCGGATCGCGTCGAGCTCGTCGAGGCCGCGATCGCCGGCGAGCCGCGGTTCGCGGTCGACCTCACCGAGACGCAGCTCCCGCCTCCCTGGTACACGTTCGACACCCTGCGCGCCGTGCGCGCTCGGGTCGGTCCCGGCCACGACGTGCGCTTCGTCATCGGCGCCGACTCGCTCGGCGACCTGCCGAAATGGCATCGCGCGGCCGAACTCGTCCACGAGACGAACTTCCTGACGGTCCCGCGCGATCCGAACGAATCGCTGGACGCGGTCTTCGATCGACTGGCGACTACGTTCCCGGCCGACGACATCGCGCGCCTGCGGGCCGGCGTCCTCGCCGTCGCGCCGCTGCCGATCTCGTCGACGCAGATCCGCGACGCGATCCGCGGCGGGCGCTCGATCCGCGGCTTGGTTCCCGATGCCGTCGCGGCGCGGATCGCGGCGCGCGGCCACTACCGGAACGACGTCACCGGCTGACGACGACGGTCCGCGCGACCAGGTCGCCGAGGCGCTGACGGCGACGCGTCAGCAGCGCCACCGTCGCGCCGAGCAGACCGGCGTTCAGGAAGAAGTCGAACGTGTGCAGCATGCTGCGCACCAGCGCTTGCCCGGGCGCGATCTTGCGCCCGTCCGTGCCGACCACGCGCAGGCGGAACAGGCGCTTGCCGATCGACGCGCCGAACGCGGCTTCGGAGATCGCGAAGTAGCCGGTCCAGACCATCGCGAACGCGAGCTGGACGTCCTCGGACAAACTGAGGAACAGCGGATCGCCGACGCCGCCGGCTTCGATCGCGTCGAAGCGATGCATGAAGAACCGCAGCGCGACGTCGCCGGTCGCCGCGAAGTAGACGACGCACGCCAGCGCGATCGTCAGCAGCAGATCGACGAGCAGCGCGCCGAGCCGTCGCAACACGGGCGCGAGCGGCAGGATCGGCGCGTCGTCGAAACGTTCGAGCGGGCGCAACACGTACGCGCCGAGCAACAACAGCGCGAAGTGCAGCATCACCGGATGCAGGAAGTGCGGCCGACTCACGACGTACGCGCCGCACCACGCGGGCAGCGCCGTCGGCGCGCCGTCGTCCAACGAACGCGCGACGAGGGCGTGCGTACCCGCCCACAACGAGACGTCCCGTCCATCGCCCGGCACGACGTCGAGCAGACGGTCCGAACCGAGTTCGGTCCGCACCCGCCGCGGATCGTGCTGCCGCAGACCGGCGTCGAACGCGACGCTCCACAGCTCGCCGTCGGTCGACGTCGACAACAGGCGCAGCGCGTCGCCCTCGCGCGCGAACGCGAGCGAGACCGCCGGCGCCATCGGGACGCGATCGACCGTCACGGCGGCGTCGGCGTTCGCGCCGACCTTCAACAGCGCGATCGACTCGTTCTGCGCCGCGGCGACGACGAACTCGCCGTCGTCCGTCACCGCGGCCGTCGCCGTCAGCACGGGCCCTTCCAGCGCGATCGCGACGCTCTGGAACGCGATCCCGTCGAAGCGTCGCGCGTGCAGGTGACGCTCGGCGTCGATGCCGACGACCAGCGCGGTCGACCCGTTCGACACGGCGCCGGCGACGTCGAACCCGAACGGCTCGTCGACGAACGTCGCGTTCTCGAACGCGGCCGGGCCGAACCGTTCCAGCGCGTGCTCGCGCAACTCGGTCGCGCCGGCGGACGAGAACACGAACAACGAAGAACCGACGCGCGCCATGCCGTCGGCTCGCGCCGCGACGACGCCGCACGACTTCGGCTCACCACCGGGACCCGCGCGGACGAGGATCGACTCCTGGCTCGCGGGATCCGGATCGCGGAACGCGACGACGGCGCCTTCGGTGTCCCGGACGGCGCGGACCGAACGCGGCGCGCTCGGCCCGGACGCTCCGGCGAGCAGCAGCAGCCCGAACTCCGCGGCGACGAACAACGCCAGCAGACGGCGATCGTGGATCGGCGACGACCGGGGGATCACTGGTCGTAGTGGATCCCGGCGCGATCTTGCAGCTTCGGCTCCGGCATCGGCAGGATGCCGTACTCCTCGAGCAGCGTGCCCTGCGTCGCGCCGAGGATCGCCAGCGCGATCTGGTAATCGCGCTGCGCCTGGATCTCGGAGTCGACGGCCGCGCGCCATTCTTCCTGCGCGTCGAGCACCTGGAACTGCGTCGAGAAGCCGACGCGCTGCCGCGTCTCCTCGGCGTCCCAGCGCTCCTTCGCGAGACGCACGGCTTCGCGGGCCGCGCCGATCTGCTGCAGCTTGCTGTCGACCTCGCGGACGGCGTCGCGCACTTGCTGGACGACGTCGTTCTCCGCGTCCTGGTACTCGACCAGCGCGCGGATCTTCTGCAGGCGCGCGAGCGCGAGGCCGTAGCGCGCCGTGCGGTTGCCGATCGGCATCTCCAGCGAGAAGCCGCCGCCGACGGTGTAGAAGTCCTCGTCGAAGTTCAGCACTTGGCCCTTCGACGCCGCGAGCTGGTTGAAGCGCAACGTTCCGGTGAGGTCGAACTTCGGCAGCACCGCGTTCTCGGCGACGACGATCTGCAGGTCGTTGTTCTTCAGCAGTTCGCGGCGGCGCGTCAGTTCGGGGCGGCGCTCGATCGCGGTCTTCGCGGCGTCGAACCACGCGGCGATCTTGCGCGCCTCGACGTCGGGTTCGGTCAGCGGCACGAGCTCGGCCGCCCATTCGTCGATCTGCTCGAACGGAAAGATCAGCCGCTTCAACGCGTCGGCGGTCTTGCCGATGTCGTTCTGCGCGACCAGCAGGTCCTGCTTGCGCTGCGCGAGTTCGGACTCGGCCTCGACGACGTCGAGGCGCTTCATGTCGCCGACTTCCTTGCGCTTCGTGTTGATCGCGAGCAGGCGCTCGGCCTGCGAGACGTTGAACAACCGCGTCTCGAGCGTGCGTCGCGCGAAGAAGTAGTTCCAGTACGCGACGATGACCGTGCGCGCCTGTTGCAGGCGCTGCTCTTCGAGCGCTTCGGCGTTCGAGCGCATCGCGTTGCGCGCTTGCAGCAGTGCGGCCTTCGTCACCGTGGTGCCGAAGCCGCGCAACAACGGTTGCGTGACGGCGACGCCGACGTCCGCGCGGTACGTCGGATTGAACAGGCTGAACGGCGCCGGCGACTGCAGGAGCTTAGACCAATTGATGTCGGCCTGATAGGTCGCACCGTTCAGCAGCGTGCCGCGGAACCCGCCGTTCAGCGTCGTCGACTCGCTCTCGATGCCGATCACGGTGACGCTGCCGAAGCCGCCTTCGAGCGACGACGCCGACGGGTTGATGTCGCGCTCGTAGTTGTGGTTCAGGAACAGCACGGTGTCGAACGTGCCGAGCTCCTGCCCGACGCGCGCCTTCGCGATCTGCACGTCGATCTCGCTCAGGCGCTGCGTCAGCGAGTTCTTCTCGGCCATGTAGATGCACTGTTCGAGCGTGATCGGCAACGCCGCGCTGCTCGCGGTCGACGTGCCGGGCGTCGTCTCGGTGGGAGGCGCCAGCAGCGACAACGCCGCGA
>JAEUIB010000152.1 GCA_016795255.1 Planctomycetota bacterium | reverse complement strand
CGACCGTCGTCGCGCACGAGTACACGCACGCATGGCTGTGGTTCGAGCAGCTCGACTTCAGCGGCTCGCTGAACGATCCGGCGCGCGCGGCGAACGAAGCGTTCGCCGACTGGTTCTCGTTGTGCTTCCACGGCGACACGGTGATCGGGCGCTACACCGACGACGTGTTCCCCGGTTACGGGATCGCGCGCGACCTCGACGACGACGACCACTTCCCCGAGACGACCGCCGAAGCGTCGGCGCCCCCGTGGTCCGGCGACGGACTTCCCGAAGAGCATCGCAACGGCGAAGTCCTCGGCTCGTTCTTGCTGGACGTGCGGCGCGCGCCGGGCACGAAGGCCGCCGAAGCGTTCGTGTTCTCGGCGATGCCGGCGATGCCGCGCACGCTCGGCGACGTCAGCATCGTGTCCTACAACGCGGGCAACGCCGCCGCGGCGACCGAGGAGTTCAACTCCGCGTGCGTGCTGGCGCTGCTGTCGACCGCGACGACCGGCAAACAGCGCGGCGCGGTGCTCGGCTCCGCGGCGTCGCGCGGCATCACCAACGTCGACGGCAGCGGGATGTCGATCTTCGTCATCGACCTGGCCGCCGAGCCGAAGGCGAAGCTGACGATCCCGGCGCAGATCGTGCTGCCCGGCAACGAACACGTGTTCGCGTTCCTGTTGCCCGATACCGGTCCACTGTCGGTGAAGATCGCGGCCGCGAAGGGCTCGACGGTCCTGCCCGACTTCACGATCACGGACGAGTTCGGCGGCACCGCTGCGGTGACCGAGACGAAGCCGAAGACGTTCACGAAGGGTGGTCGCGTCGTGTCCCAGAAGGGACTGACGAAGAACCTCGGCAGCGGGGCGAACTACTTGGTCCGCGTCACGGGTACGGCCGGTTCGGTCGGGCGCTACACGCTGACGATCGACGGCTGAGATTCGAGAGGTCGGCGGACGACGGCGACGCGCTCGCGGCGTTCGTCGGGGCCTCATCGTCCAGGAACGAGCGGCGCGGTGCGGGCCGCCGTCTACACTCCGCCCGCCATGCGCACGAACGCCACCCCCCTGCTCGCCTTCGTCCTTTCCGTCGTGTCCTGGTCCGCGAGCTCGCCCTCCGCGGAATGCGGCGCGACCGTCCGCGTGAACCTGTCGTCCGATCCGACGAAGATCGCGATCGGCAAGGACCTGTTCGAGCTCGAGACGATCGCGCAGACGCTCGCGCCGCGGGCTCCGCTCGACGCGGTCCTCGTCGCCGAGGGTGACGCGCATCAACTGCCGGCGCGGCACTTCCTGACCGCACTCGATCGCCTGCTGCGCGCCGGCTTCCCGGTCCGGCTCGTCGAGTCGAAGTCTCCGCTGCGCTTCTCCGCGACGGCGACGGTCATGCGCGGTCCCGAGGAATGGCTGACGCAGGCGCCGAAGCTCGCCGACATCTGCGCCGGCGGCGACGCACCGCAACAGTTCGCCGCGCGCGGGCTCGAGCCGCTGCTCGAAGTCGATCTCCGCGGCATCGTCGCGCTGACCGGGAAGGGCAAGGCTCTCGCGGTCGAATCGTTCCCCGCCGACCTGACGGCGAACTCGGCCCCCGGCGAGCCCGGCCCGTCGGCGACCGTCGCGATCGCGGTCGGCGAAGAGCCGACGGTCATCGATCTCGTCATCACGCTGCGCGAACTCGCGGCGCGTGGTTTCGGTCGCGCGCTGTTCCTGCTCGGCTCCGGCGAGAACGACACCGCCGGCATCCTGCTGTCGCTGACCGAAGGCGGCGATCGCGCGACGTCGCTGCCGTACCGCAAGACGCCGCTCGCGAAGAACGACCAACCGGCGTACCGCGCGATGCGCATCCTGGTCGAGGAGGCGCTGCTCGCGATGCGCCTCGAGCAACGCGCCGACGGCTCGTTCCCCGCGGACGACGAGTTCACCGACGCCGAAGTCACGGCGCTCGCGCTCGTCGCGTTCCTCGGTGCCGGCGTGCGCGCCGGAGACGGCTCGCAGGCGGGATCGTGCGTGCTGCGCGCGCAGCGCTGGCTGATGGCGTGGCCGTACGACAACAAGCGCCACCCGCGCCGCGAGCGCTCGCTGGTGTCGGCCTGCATGCTCGAGGCGTACGCGCGCACGCGGCACCCGCTGCTGTTGAAGCGGGCGCTCGAGGCGCGCGACGAGATCGCGAAGGAACTCGAGACCGACAAGGAGATCCGCGACGGGGCGATCACGGGTTTCGAAGCGATCGGCCTCGCCGCGGCGAAGTCGGCGCGCGTCGAGAACGTCGATCCGCTGATCGAGAAGGTCCGCGCGCTGATCGAACCGACGTTCGTGCCGGAGACCGGCGAGCTGAAATCGAACTGGTCGACGCGCAACTCGTCCGACTACGCCGCGCTCGCGAACGGACTGGTGCTGTTCGGCGCGGTCGCGGCCGCCGATCCGCGCGTCGTGTTCGCCGCGAAGCAGATCGGCGACGAGCTGCCGGCGACCGATTCATCGCTGTCGAACATCGCCCGCGTGTACGGCGCGTTCTTCGGAGCCCGCCTCGCATTGAACGGCGGCGGCAAGTACATGGACGACTTGATCGGCATGCTGAAGCGCTCGCTGCCGAAGCGCGCGCCCGACGACGCGCGCGACTTCGAAGCGCCCGATCCGGGCGAAGTGACGAGCCCGTGGAGCGGCGGCGGACGCATCCAATCCGTCGGTCGCGTGGCGCTGATGACGATGGTCTACCAAGTGCCCGATCAGTGGCTGATGCGCGGCGCGAAGGGCAAGAAGGGATGATCGCGGTGAAGCTCGCTTCACTCGCCGTCGTCGTCGCGTTCGCGTCGAGCGCCACGTCGGACGCTGCTCCGACGCGTCCCGACCGATTCGCACCGGATCGCGCGACGCTGATCGACGGCGTCGATCGGTTGGTCGCGCCGGGCTCGCCGGGTGGAGTTCGCGCGTTCGGCGGCCACGCGTTCACGGTCGTCGACGGCTCGAACGGCGTGCCGGTCGTCGTCGCCTCGAAGCCCGACCGCGGGCGCGTCGTCGCGTTCGGTCACAACGCGTTCCTGTCGGACGCGACCTACGCGAGTCCCGGCTCGCAGCGGATGCTCTCGAACGTGCTGACGTGGCTGCGCATGGATCGCGCGAACGCGAGGTGCGTCCAGATCGGATCGCATCTCGACGCGCGACTCGAGGCCGCCGGCATCCAGACGTTGCCGCGTTCGGAGCTGGCGATGGCGGACGTCGTCGTGTGGGACACGCACACGACGCTCAGCGCGGACGAGGCGACGCTGCTCGTGGCACGCGTGAACGCCGGGTCCGGTCTGTTGTGCGCGGCGACGGGCTGGGGCTGGATGCAGATCTCCGGCGCGGAGTCGCTGTCGCGCGACTTCGCATCGAATCGCGTGCTCGCGCCGTTCGGCGTCGCGGTGACCGACGAGTTCGCGGATCCCGACGGTCCCGACGGGTTCGACGTCGGGCGAGCCCTCAACACCGCGAGCACGACCGAAGCGTTCACCGCGCTGGGCGCGAAGAACGTCGCTCCGGATCGCCGCGCTCGGTGCGCGAACACGCTCGATGCGTTGTTGCGCTGCGTACCGGCCGACGAGCGGACGCTCATCGCGCCGCTGCGCGAGCGCCTCGACACGAAGCTCGCACGCTTCCTCGCATCCGCTGCGAACGTCGTGCCGCAGCGAACGCTCGAGGATCGCCTGCTCGTGCGTTACGCGACCGAGCGCTTCGAATCCGCGGCGCCCGCGAGCGTCGGTGTCGCGCCGTCGCACGCGGCGTTCCCCGGCGCGGTCGACGCGAAGGCGCCGCGCGTCGCGACCGACGTCCGCGTGCAAGCGACGACGCCGGCGTGGCACGCGCTCGGTCTCTATGCGCCGCCGGGCGAGGTCGTGCGCGTGACGCTGCCCGCCGACGTTCCGCGCGAGGGACTGACGCTGCGGATCGGCTGCCACACCGACGAGAATTGGCATCACGAACGTTGGGATCGCTGGCCGCGCGTCGCCATGGCGCGCGGGTTCGAGACCGCGACGCTCGAAGTCGCGAGTCCGCACGGCGGCCTGCTCTACCTCGACGTCGATCGGTCGCGCGTGGGCTCGACGATCGACCTCCACGTGGAAGGTGCGATCGCGGCCGCGCGCTTCGTGCGCGGCACGACGACGCGGGAGCAGTGGGCCGCGCTCACGAAGCTGCCGACGGCGCCGTGGGGAGAACTCGAAGGCGATCACATCGTCCTCGCGCTGCCGTGGTCGACGCTGAAGGACGTCGCCGACCCGGATGCCGTCGTGCGCTTTTGGGACGAGGTCTGGTCCGCGCACGTGGAGTTGCTCGGCGAACCGATCTCGCCGCACAAGGAACGCTTGGTGCCCGACGCGCAGATCTCGGCCGGGTACATGCACTCGGGCTACCCGATCATGACGTTCATGGACGTCGTGCCGCTGGTCGTCGACCTCGCGAAGCTGAAGGCCGAAGGCAGTTGGGGCCACTTCCACGAACTCGGCCACAACGCGCAGCGCGACGCGTGGACGTGGGGCGCCACGGTCGAGGTCACCTGCAACCTGTTCACGTTGCACGCGATGGAAAAAGTCTGCGGCATCCCGGTCGCGAAGCACCCGAACGTCGTCGAGACGATGCCGCGCGCGAAGGCGCTGAAGGACAAGGGCGGCGACGCGCGCGCGTGGTCCGACGATCCGTTCCTGGCGCTCATGACGTACGTCGAACTCCAACAGCGGTTCGGCTGGGAGCCGTTCACGCGCGTGTTCCAGGAGTACGAACGCCAGGGCCGGCGCGATCGCCTCCACGGTGAGCAGGAGAAGATCGACCAGTTCGTCGAACGCTTCTCGCGCGCGGTCGGAGTCGACGTCTCGCCGCTGTGGATCGCGTACGGGCTGACGGTCGACCCCGCGGTTTCGAAGCGGCTGGCCGACCTGCCGCCGTGGAAATGAGTTCGGCCCGCGCCGGATCCTGCCTCACGCGACGCTTGCTTCGCCGTATCGGGATTCCCACGATGGGCCCGATTCGGGAACCACATCTCTTCGGAGTGTTCTGCATGTCGTCGATCCGCCACGTTGCTCTGCTCGCCGCTCTCGTCGTTCCGTGCGCTGCCTGCGCCAATCCGGGAGGCACGGCGGAGCCGGTTGCGACGACCGT
>JAEUIB010000145.1 GCA_016795255.1 Planctomycetota bacterium | reverse complement strand
TCGAGGCCCAGCTCGGGCTGAAGCTGTTCGAACGCGACACGAAACGCGTCCTGCCGACGCCGGCCGGCCGAGAGATGGCGCATCTGGCGAAGCGCCTGCTCGTCGAGCTCGACCGCCTCGTCGAAGCGGGCCGAGGGCTCGGCCCGGCCCTCGCCGGGACGCTGCGTATCGGCGTGATCCCGACGATCGCGCCGTACCTGCTGCCGCACGTGCTGCCGCGGATCCGGCAGGAGTTCCCGCAAGTGCGCCCGCTGCTGCGCGAAGCCAAGACGGGCGAACTCGTGCGCGAATTGCTGGATGGCGGACTCGACGTGTTGATCCTCGCGCCGGACACGACGCTCGTCGGCGTCGAGGTCGAGCGCTTGTTCACCGACGACTTCCTGCTCGCGGCGCCGGCGAATCACCCGCTCGCCGCCGTCCGTTCGCTGAAGCCCAAGGACCTGCGCGGTCACGACGTGCTGCTGCTCGACGAAGGGCACTGCCTGCGCGTCCAAGTCCTGCCGCTGTGCCAGAAATCCGGCGCGAACGAGGTCGGCGACTTCCGCGCCAGCAGCCTGGCGACGCTGGTCGAAATGGTCGCGAGCGGCGTCGGCGTCACGCTGCTGCCCGAGATGGCGGCGGAACTCGCGCGCGAGCGGACCGGCATCGTCGTGCGGCCGTTCGCGGATCCGCCGACGCGGGACATCGGTCTCGCGTGGCGCCCGGGTTCACCGCGGGCTCGCGAGTTCAAGAAGCTCGGACGCACGGTCCTCGAAGCGTGGGCGAACAAGCCGTGATGCCGCCGCGACGCGTCGGCGCATCGCTCGTCACGTCGTCGCGTCGCCGTCCTTGCTGCGCCCGGGCTTGCGTGCGCTCTTGGCGGGCTTCGCGACCTTGCTGCGACGCGCTCGTGTGACGAGCTTCCGCAAGTTGTCGTGCGCCGACAACAGCGAGGCGACCGTCTCGGTCTTGCGCGCGCGCTGCGCGTCGCGCGAGCGTTGGTAGTCGAGGTAGTGCAGCGTCGCCTGGATGTTGTCGGACCCGGAGTGCAGCGACGCGTAGTAGAGGTCGGCGACGGTCGCCTTGCGGTGGCGTAGTTCTTCCGCCACGCGGAGCACGATCGGCAGTCGCGTGTCGTTCTTGCGCTCGAACTCGGTCCACCACGTGCGCGCCGGGCCGGCGGTCTTCGGCCAGTCGATCTCCTGCTTCACGCGCTCGAGTTCGCGCGACACGTCGGCCGCGGTCATGTTCGACGTGTCGCAGAACGACGCGTTCCCGCTCGCCGTCGTGACGCGGACGACCGGCGGCGGCGACAACGCTCGCTTGCGCAGGTCTTCGATCCGCGCCAACGGCACGCTGCCCGGCGGCGCCGGCTCCTTGCGCAACAGCGGCTCGGCGCCCTTCACGACCGCATCGCGGCCGATCTCGATCGTCGTGACGCCCTCCTGCGCGAGCTCGTGCATGCGGTAGTCGACCGTGTCGAGCACGCGCAGCACGGTGCGCGTCAGGCCGCGCGCGCCGGTGCCGAGCTTCAGCGCCTCGTCGGCGATCGCGATCAGCGCGTCGGGCGTGAACTCGAGCTTGATCCCGTGCAGCGCGAACATGCGTTGCTGCTTCAGCAGGATCGACTCTTCGGCCGTCTTCAGGATGTTGACGAGGTCGTCGCGCTCGAGCGATCGCAGCGCGGTGATCGTCGCGAAGCGGCCGACGAACTCCGGGATGAACCCGAACTTCACGAGGTCCGCCAGCTCGATCGCGGCGCCGTCCTGGACGCCGGCGCGCTCGCGCTC
>JAEUIB010000081.1 GCA_016795255.1 Planctomycetota bacterium | reverse complement strand
AGCCCCGTCTTCGTGGTCAGGACGCAGTTATCACTGGTGTACACAGGAATGACACAAGTGTTGGGCCGACTCCTAAGCGCGTTCTCGAGCTCGATCCTCAGGTAATCGTCGGGTCGGTCGATCCGTCTTACGCCGTCTTGTAAAGACAACCATCCATCGCCAACCACGGCAAGAACCACTTTACTACTGCGAACGGTCGCTTCGGACAAACCTACGAAATCATCGCCGGGACGAACCGACCGCACATCGTGAAAGACGGCATCCGACCCAAACGACTGAATGAGTCGATCAGCCAAGCGACCGACCAAGAACGCGGTATCAGAGCGCCTATACGCAATAAAGATCATGCGCCAATTCTACCCGAGGACATGTCGACTATGTTTCTACTCGCGCTCGGCCTCGGGAAGGAAGTGGACCGGGAGAGTCACCGCCCGTCTTCCAACCGCAGCTTGATGTCCTCCCATGAAGAGCACTCGCGAGGGTGTTCTTCGTGTGCGCGAAGCCGGCGCTCCGCTTCGTCCCGTTGAGCGGTAGTGATTTCGACGTCTCGTGGCGAGCGCGCGATGTCGTCCCAGAGGTCTTGGACTCGCAGGATCTTCTCCGGCACGGAAAGCCCGTCGAGCTCAGGAAGATTCGGAAGGTCGCTCATGTGCGTCTCCCCACGATGCGGTGTTCAAAACCCGCTGCATCCAACTCGCCGATTGCTGCATGCCTATGAAGCTGCGGACGCACGATAACCGGCGTCGCAGGTGCCGCGCAGCCGTCCCCGCCCGCCGACCCCCCGACGTGTCATGTCACCCATGTGCCCGGACGGCCGCTCGTGGTCCTGAGCTTCGACACCTCGTCGTCACCTATCCGCCCGAATGGACAGTCCGAACCTCGGACCCCCCCCCATTCCCCCGCGCGAACGACCCCACGCTCATCCTCACGCCCAGATCGGTCCCCAGGTTGCGTGCGCCCTGTGGTGGGGCTACCGTCCCGGCGCACGAGTGACGCGGTGGTTGGGAACCTCACGATTGCGACCCGGAGCGAGGAAATCATCACGTCCGGGCGCGAATCGGCCCCAAATACGGAAGTGCCCCTGCCCTGGACGGTCACCCGGCTTCTGATCCCCGTGAGGTAGATCATCGATGTTCGACCGGTTCACTGATCGCGCCCGCAAGGTGATGAACCTTGCCAAGCAAGAGGCCCAGCGCCTCAAGCACGAATACATCGGCACCGAGCACATCCTGCTCGGCCTGATCCAGGAGGGCAGCGGCGTCGCCGCGTCCGTCCCGAAGGACGTCGGCATCGACTCGAAGCGGAGTCCTCGAACTACAGGCGTACACAAAGTCGAAGTCGGAAGCCGGCAACGGCCCCCAGGTCGACAGCAATACGACGAGCTCGGTGAGTCAGATCGGTCGGTGTGGAAGCGGGGAGTGGAACCCTACGACCGGAACCGGCCTCGATGAACTCGTGCGGCTGATTTACAAATGCCGCACCGTGACTGGGACCTGCGTGACGTTCCGAGCGCTGAAGTGTGTTTGGCTCGATGCGGTCAGGGGCTAGAGAATGAGCACGTACGATCAGCTTGGTTCGGGTACTTCGGATCGATCGAGGTCCGACCCACTTGCGCCACAATCCGGTGAGACCATGAGGCTCATGACGGACGAATCTCATGAGACTCGCGAAGTGCGATCCGTCCCAAGGGACGCGGCCACGTCGAGCGCCACCGAGTGGGTTGCACCCGGATGTGACTTCGTCGGACATCTGCTGCCCGGCGACTCGGTTCGTCGACAGGCTCCGGAGCTTCTTCGGTATGCCCATGACCAACCCTCCGAATCAACCCGCATGACGCCGCCCTGCGAGTTCGAAAGCGTGATCGATACGCTGAAGGCAGCGATTGACGAGGCGGTTGCTCCTCACTCTGTTCGTTCGCTCGTCGATCCGACTCGAGTCCCAACGATCAATGGTGCGCTGGTCGGGGTGATGTATCCGGACAATCCAGCGCAGTACTTCGTGCCGCCCGGATTCAATCTGCCGCCCGGTCCGGCTGGTGGATTTCTGATCGATTTTCCGTATGTAGGGCCGCCCGCTCCGCCGCAGTCAGTCGATCCGCGGTCGCTACGTTTCAACATATGGTTAGACCTAGATCCGGGGAGAGACGTGATCACGCGCTGGCAGGACTTGATCGCGCGGCTGCGCTGGTTTCTTCTCTACTGCTGTGTGACTGGTAACGCGAACTGCTGTGGAAAGCATGTGCTGGTGAGCATTGGTGCAGCCCCAGGGGGGCCTTCGAGCTACACGGATGACAGCGCGCGGGCCGCGCTGAGCGGAATGAACTCGAGCAACGCAATCAGCGTCATTGTTACGAACAAAGAGACGACTTCCGACGGAGAAGCCGTCACGGGCGCTGCATACCCCGAAGGGGTTGTGATCAACGTCGGTTGGGGATCGCCAGGGGTGTTCGGCCACGAACTCGGACATGACGCTGACTACACACCCGGAACTTCGGCTCCGAATGATCCTGACCATGCCGAGCCGTCCAGCCCTCCAAACCTCATGCAGCCCGGCGGAGGTGACATCCCAGGCGCGCTACCCGACGAGGAGTGGTGCGCACGCGTCTGTGGTCATTCACCATGACGAGCGGCAGCCGTGCGCGTGTCGCCACCGTTTCCTGGTTGACACTCTTTGCGGTCGCGGCAAGTTCAGGCGCGGCCGCGTTCACGAACGACCCAATCTTCAAGTCCTGGAAGACCGTCATCCTGCAAAGCGACTTCGTCGCTCTCGTGCGATGCGATGTCGTCGGGCCGGAGATCGCATCCTGTTCGATCCTGAAGCGCCTCAAGCCACCGCTCGCACATAGCGATGAGTCGGTGCTGATTCGATTCACATCGACGAGATCGACGCGAACCATCGTCGTGCCAGGGGAGACTTACTTCATCGCCGGAAGCACGACATCGTCGGATCTCCCGATCGCTGACGGCATTCGTGGGAATGCACCCACGAAGCGGGTTTCGGCATGGATGCACACTCCGGCAGACGCCTTTGCGACAATTTGTTTCCGATGGAGCGAACATTCAGACGTACCGACCGGGCAATTCGTTCGCTGGCCCAACTCTCCGTGTGCCGAGTTCGAAGACGCCGTCGGCAAATTCGTCGGGCTTCCGAAGTCGGTACAGGCAGCCCAATCGCTCGCAGGGACGGTCTCCGAACTGGCACGCGTGCATGCAAAGAAGCGCGATCTCCTCGTCGACCTCTGTTCGAACTTGGATGCGACCGAAGACCTGACGGGATTGATCGACAGTCTCGAGCGAGTTGCGATCGCTGACTCGATGCTCGCTGCCGAATTCCCCTTCATGCTGCGCCAGTCCCTCGATCGCGCGACGCTCGAGCTCGTCGCGAGGCGAATGCGGATGTCAAGAGCACTGCATCCGTTTGCCGATCGCGTCGTCACCGCGGCCAAGAACGACTTGGCCATCGCATCGCTGTCGTTTGTCATCGGGTCCCGATCCTGGAGCGGAGCCGACGTGCTCGAGGCCGACGAAGCCGCTCGCCAAGCGCTTCGGACAGCGCTGACGCACGACGTCACATGTTCTCCAGTAGATGGGATGGCCGTGGCCGCGTTGTTCACCCGACTTGCGCTCGATCGTGGAGAGCGCCCGGTTGATCTGCTCGACGCGAAAAGTGAATGGATCAGGATCGCCGCCGCTGCGGCGATGCTCGACGCGTGCCCCGAGGCACGGCAAGCACTGATCGAAGCGACTGAGGGCGATCGAAGCTGGGTGTCGTCTTGGGCCGCGTGCGTCCTTGCGACTCGGGGTGAGGCAAGCCAATTGAAGAACGCAATCGAGTGTTTGCGCATCGAAGTCTCACCGGAGACAACCGACGGGTTCGCATACGACGTGCGCAGTCGCGCGGCGACGCTGATGATCGCAGCGGCCGATCTCGAACGTGATGCCGGTGTCGTGGCCCTCAGCGTTCGCGCGCTCGAGTCCGACGGCGAACCGGAGTGGAAGCGTCTCTCAGAAGCTCTCGAGGAAGCGCTGGCTCGCGACTCCCAGCGAGTCAACCCGGTGCGCTACTCGAACGCGCTTCGACGAGTGTCTTGGTACTACTGAGCTTCGATTCAGCGATCGTGGCCGACGCCAACGCGTCGCTGCGCGACGTGCCACAACACACCACTCGGGTCGACGACGTACGCGATGCGGAGGCCCCAGGGCTGTAGCGCTGGCGCGGCAGGGGGTTTGACTCCGAACTTGGCCGGCAGGTCCAGTCCGCGAATGTGCTCCCACCACGCGTCTAGGTCGTCGACCATGAGCTGCATCATCGAGCTGGCGGCCCAGTCCTTTTGGTAATGCCGCTGCAGGACGAACCCACCCGATGCCACGTGAAAGATCGCGACTTCGTCGTCGAGCACCTTCTCGAACCCAAGCGCCTCGTAGAAGCGCTTCGAAAGCTCGAAGTCCTTGGCCGGAAGGAACGGGCGCATTCGTTCGGTGCCGATCGGGACGCGGTTCATGGTCGTGCTCCAGCGCGGTCGAGCGGTCCATCCGAACCGCGGGAGTCGTGTGGCTCGGAAAGACGCACGCGAAGTCGTGATGACGGGTCTTCGGACGAGGAATCGAGAGCGAGCGATTTCACCGGCTCGGCTCGCCGAATCCACGACCGTCCCCGCTCGACCCCTCGCCGTGACACCCATGTGCCCGGACGGCCGCTCATCGGCTGCGTCCTTTCTGTCGTCCGAACCCGAAGCTCGGACCCCCTCTGTCATCCCCGCGCAAACGACCCCACGCTCATCCTCACGCCCTGATCGGTCCACAGGTTGCGTGCGCCCCGTGGTGGGGCTACCGTCCCGGCGCACGAGTGACGCGGTGGTTGGGAACCTCACGATTGCGGCACGGAGCGAGGAAATCCTCACGTCCGGGCGCGAATCGGCCCGAAATACGGAGGAGCCCCTGCCCTGGACGGTCACCCGGCTTCTGATCCCCCTGAGGTAAAGCATCCATGTTCGACCGGTTCACTGATCGCGCCCGCAAGGTGATGAACCTTGCCAAGCAAGAAGCCCAGCGCCTCAACCACGAATACATCGGCACCGAGCACATCCTGCTCGGCCTGATCCAGGAGGGCAGCGGCGTCGCCGCGTCCGTCCTGAAGAACCTCGGCATCGACCTGAAGAAGATCCGCGCCGAGATCGAGAAGATCGTCAAGGGCAGCCCGACCATGGTCACCATGGGGACGCTGCCGTTCACGCCGCGCGCGAAGAAGGTGCTCGAGCTGGCGCTCGAGGAAGCCTCGCAGCTCGGCCACAACTACATCGGGACCGAGCACCTGCTGCTCGGCCTCATCAAGGAGAACGAGGGCATCGCCGCCCGCGTGCTGCTGAACCTCGGCGTCAAGCTCGAGGAAGTGCGCGAAGAGGTGCTCGAGTTCCTCGGCGCCGACGTCCAGCAGGAACAGCCCTCGTCCGAGGAAGAGCCCGATCAGGGCAACGTGCCGGGGACGAACGGCGGCGGCTCGAACGGCGGTGGCAACGGCGAGGGCGGCAACGGCCCGAAGTCGAAGACGCCGGCGCTGAACGCGTTCGGCCGCGACCTGACGCAGCTCGCGCGCGAGAACAAGCTCGACCCGGTCATCGGCCGGCGCAACGAGATCGAGCGCGTGATCCAGATCCTGTCGCGCCGCACGAAGAACAACCCGGTGCTGCTCGGCGAGGCCGGCGTCGGCAAGACGGCGATCGTCGAAGGCCTGGCGCAGGACATCATCAACGGCAACGTGCCCGAACTGCTGCGCGACAAGCGCATCGTCGTGCTCGACCTCGCGATGATGGTCGCCGGGACGAAGTACCGCGGTCAGTTCGAAGAGCGCATCAAGGCCGTCATGACCGAAGTGCGCCGCGCGAAGAACGTCATCCTCTTCATCGACGAGCTGCACACGCTGGTCGGTGCGGGTGGCGCGGAAGGCGCGATCGACGCGTCGAACGTGCTGAAGCCGGCGCTCGCGCGCGGTGAAGTCCAGTGCATCGGCGCGACGACGCTCGACGAGTACCGCAAGTACATCGAGAAGGACGGCGCGCTCGAACGACGCTTCCAGACCGTCATGGTCGAGCCGCCGGGGCGCGACCAGGCGATCGAGATCCTGAAGGGACTGCGCGACAAGTACGAAGCGCACCACCGGGTCCAGATCACCGACGGCGCGCTCGAACTCGCGGTCGACGCCTCGATGCGATACATCACCGGCCGCTTCCTGCCGGACAAGGCGATCGACGTCATCGACGAAGCCGGTGCGCGCGTGCGCCTGAAGGCGCTGACGCAGCCGCCGGACCTCAAGGACCTCGACGCCGACATCTCGAAGCTCGAGTCCGAGAAGGAAGAGTGCGTCGCCGCCCAGGACTTCGAGAAGGCCGCCGCCTTGCGCGATCAGGCCGAGAAGCTGCGCAAGAAGCGTGACGACATCCTGAAGGAATGGCGCAGCTCGTCGAAGGAGATCGACGGCACGGTCGACGAAGAAGTCATCGCCGAGACCGTGTCGAAGATCACGGGCATCCCGCTGCAGCGCCTCGAGAAGGGCGAAGCGGAGCGCCTGCTGCAGATGGAGACCCACCTGCATCAGTCGGTCGTGTCGCAGCACTCCGCGATCTCGGCGATCTGTCGCGCGGTGCGCCGCTCGCGATCGGGTCTGAAGGACCCGAAGCGCCCGACGGGCTCGTTCCTGTTCCTCGGTCCGACCGGCGTCGGCAAGACGCACCTCGCGAAGCAGATCGCGAAGTTCATGTTCGGGTCGGAGGACGCGCTGATCCAGGTCGACATGTCCGAGTACATGGAGAAGCACAACGTCAGCCGTCTGGTCGGTGCGCCGCCCGGCTACGTGGGCTTCGAGGAAGGTGGCCAGCTCACCGAGCGCGTGCGTCGGCGTCCGTACGCCGTCGTGCTGCTCGACGAGATCGAGAAGGCTCACCCCGACGTCTACAACATGCTCCTCCAGATCATGGAGGAGGGTTGCCTGACGGACTCGTTCGGTCGCAAGATCGACTTCAAGAACGTCATCTTGATCCTGACGTCGAACATCGGCGCCAACATCATCAAGAACCAGACGTCGCTCGGGTTCGTGAAGTCCAGCGAGCGCGCGAGCTACGAAAAGATGCGCCAGTCGCTGATGGTCGAGGTCGAGAAGTACTTCAAGCCGGAGTTCTTGAACCGCCTCGACGAAGTCATCGTGTTCGAGCCGCTGTCGATGGCCGACATGAAGAACATCCTCAGCATCCAACTCCGCGACCTCTTGAACCGCATCCGGGACAAGAAGCTCGAGCTGGAGCTGACGGAAGAAGCCCAGGCGCTCATCATCGACCGTGGGACCAACCTCGACTTCGGCGCGCGGCCGCTGCGACGCGCGATCGAGCGCATGCTCGAGGACCCGCTGTCCGAGGAAATCCTGCGCGGCAGCTATCCGGAGGGTTCGACGATCCAGGTCGTCGTCCAGGACGGCGAGCTGAACTTCTCGATCGCCAAGCGGGAGCCCGTGGCTCCGGCCGGCGGCGCGAAGATCTGACGCAAGGTCGAAACCGCGACGAACGGGCCGCGTCTCGCCGGAGATGCGGCCCGTTTCCGTTCGAGGTCGATTCCGCGGTCGCGAGCGGTGAACCGGACGTGGCCGTGCTCCGTTGTGACTCCCCGCCGCCAGCGCTAGGGTCCCCGCATGTTCAGCACGAAGTTCGCCCTCGGTTCGAAGTCAGTCCTGGGATTCACGCTCGCACTCGCGGTGTGCCGGCTCGGTGTGCCGCAGGACGATCCGCAGGACCACGATCACGACCACGATCACGACCACGCGCACGAGGACGAACGTGCGCAAGCAGGAGCGCCACCGAAGAACCGCCTCGTCGTGCCGATGGAAGAGCTCACGCCGCTGCCAGTGCCCGACGAGCTCCCCGACGAGATCAAGACCGTCGTCGCCGAGCTGGCGAAAGAGGGCGTGACCGTCGACTTCGCCGCGAAGCGCATCGAAGTCCGCGGCATCGTGCTGCTCGACAAGATGAACGCCGGCTACCCGATCGAGTACCTGCTGGTGACGTCGGGCGGATTCACGCACGAAGCTCTCGGCCTGGTGCGCTGCACGCCGTCGAAGCTGAACACGGCGTTCCTCGCGTTCGGCATGGTCCCGGGCAAGTCGGTCCAATACAAACAGCGCGATCCGCTGCCGCCGCTCGAGAAGATCCAGTCCGGCGAGGAGCGCGAGTTCGACGTCTTCCCGCCGCAGGGCGAAGTCATCGACGTGTTCGTGCGCTGGACCGACACGGAAGGCCACGAGCGGATGCATCCGATCGAGGACCTGCTCGTCTACCTGACGAACGGTCAAGCGATCCCGCGTCGTGGGTTCGTCTACGTCGGCTCGCGGTTCCAGAAGGTGCTGGTCGGCACGAAGCGCGAAGAGCGCTTCATGGCCGACGTCGAAGGCAACATCCTGTCGCTGTACCTCGCGGGCGCCGGTAACTGCTTGTTCGACCCGAACAGTCTCGAGGGCGCCGAAGGCTCGATCTACGACGTCAACTCGGCGCTGTGCCCACCGCGCGGCACGCCGGTCACGTACGTCTTCCAGCGTCGCTGACGCAGCGGCGGTCTAAATCGGAGTCCACGATTCTGTCATGGCTGCGGCCGGCTACGAAGCGCGCATGCTTCGTGCCTGCAGGATCCGGTCGCTCCGCGACCGGAGGGACTCACCGACTCTTTCCATTGAGTCGCCTCGTCGATCCTCCTCGCCTGCGCACTTCTCGCTCGGCCTCGCGGCATAACAGAATCGTGGACTCCGATTTAGGCCGCTGCGTCCCTCGATCGTCAGCCCTTCTTGATCGCGACCAGGATCTCCTTGGCCGCGCGCTCGCCTTCGCGCAGCGCGCCCTCCATGAAGCCCTGGAAGTCCTGCGAGCAGTGCTCGCCGGCGAAGTGGATGCGGGCCTGCGGGGCCTTTTCGTAACCGCCGAACGTCGTGTACTGACCGACGCGGTAGTACGAGTACGAACAGAGGAACGTGTCCGCCAAGTGCGGCAGCGACGAGATCGCCTTGCCGGTGTACTGCGCGGCGACGCCGGGGAAGACCTGCTCGAGCTGCGCGAGCGCCGTCGCAGCGTCGGTGGCCACGGCCGCGTTCGACGCGTTCGCGAACGCCGTGGTCATCGTCAGCGCGTTCGTCGCACCGCCGCCTGTGAACACGTTCAGGATGCCGGCCGCGCCCTTCTGGCCGCGCGTCGCGTCCCAGCACGACTGCAGCCCGAGGTCGAAGTACGACGCACCGTTCGAGACGCCGGGCCACGCACCGGCGCCGTTCCAGACGCGCTGCGAGAACTGCAACTGCAGCTTGCCGTTGCGGCCTTGTCCGAGGTCTTGGATCGCCTGCAGCTTCAGCGCGTCGAAGTTCGCCTCGCCGAGATCCATCGTCGACAGCACCGCGAACGGCAGCGCGAGGATCGCGAAGTCGACGACGATCGACTCGACGCCGGTCAGCGTGTCGAAGTCCAACGTGACGCCGTTGGCGTCCTGCGAGACCTTCATCAATCGATGGCCCAGCAACACGCGCGTGCCGATGCCGAGGTCGGCCGCGATGCGCTCGGGCAACTGTTCGTTGCCGCCCTGGATCCGGAACACCTCGTCCGACTCGCCGAACACTTCGAAGCCGTTCGGCTTGGGTTGGAAGCCGAGCAGGTACAGCAGGTTCAGCGCGCTCTGGTCCGACGTCTCGGCGCCGTATTCGCCGGCGTACGCGATGTCGAGCAACTTGCCGAACGGAGAGGCCACGCCGCCGGGGACGCGGGCTTCGATCCAATCGCGCACGCTCAATTGGTCGAGGAACTGACCGGTCGGCGTCGACGCGTCGAACGACGTCGGATAGCCGGCGCCTTCCAGATCCTGCTCGAGCACCGGCAACAGCGCCTGCATGTCGACGATCGCTTGCGCGTCGGTGTAGTACGTACCGCCGAACCGATACGTCGACTGCGAGCCCTTCGGCTCGGCCTTGCGCACGTTGACGAGCTTGAGGCCGTAGCGCTTCGCCATCTTGCGCATGCGCGTGTGGCCCGAGTCGATCAGCTCGCCGCACCATTCCGCGGTCTGGCCGCCGAAGTACGGGCCGGTGTAGCTGAACATGCGACCGCCCGCGCGCGAGCTGGCCTCGTAGACCGTGAACGGGACGCCGGCGCGATCGAGTCGCGCGGCCGCCGCGAGTCCGGCGATGCCGCCGCCGACGATCGCGACCTTGACCTTCTTCTTGTTCAGCTTCGCGAACGCGTCGTCCGGCAGGCACAGCGTGGCGCCGGCCGCGGCGGACGCCGTCAGGAACGACCGACGGGACAAGCCCTGCGGCTGCAGACGGCCGTCCGCGCGCAGTCCGCGGAAGTCCTCGATCGGCAGTCCTGCCGATCGTGCCGATCGCAGATCGCGCGCCAAAGAGATCAACGAGCGCAACAGGGGCGTCCGCGCCATGTTCGAGTCTCCATCGATTCGATGCGTGGGGTGCGAAGCCGAATGCGCCCCTTCGTGGCATCCGTGGCCATCTCAACCCGTCACGCCAGAAATTGCGATCGTGCGTGACACCTCGATGCGAATGCGGATCTGGGACCGGCTCCTCAGCGCGACCCCAAGGAGTGGATCCTCATGTCGTGTTCTCTTCGTTGGTGCTTGGTCACCGCGCTTTCGAGCGCGATCGCAGGTTCGGCGCTGGCTGCGCCGCCGCGATCGGACGTCTCGCGCGCGGTCCGCGAGAGCTCTGGAGTTCAACTCGTCGACGGCGTGGTCCAGGGCGGTGGCCCCGACTATCGAACCGTCGTCTCGCCGACGAGCTTCGAGTTCACCCCGGCGTTCGGCAGCGCCGCCGATCGCACGTACCCGTGGAGCTACGCGCTCGTGTCGATCGAGCGCACCGACGGCACCGTGCTGTGGAGCGCGGACTCGTCGCTCGACGCGCGCGAGTTGCCGCGCGTCGACGGCGTGCGTGCGTCGATCGCTCGCGGAGCGAACGTCGTCGAGATCTACGACCACCGCGTCGACGGCGTCGAACAGAGCTTCGCGCTCGCGTCGCGGCCGGCCGGCTCGGGGGATCTGGTCGTCCGTGGGCGGATCACGACCGACCTCACGCTGCCTCCTTCGGGCCGATTCGACGACGGCGTCGAGTTCACGGCCGCCGGCCTCGGCGCGACGCGGCTCGGCCGCGTGCTCGGCGTCGATGCGAACGGCGCGCAGGCGCCGGGCGGATTGCGCGTGGACGGTGCGATCGTCGAGTACTCGCTGCCGGCGTCGTTCGTCGACTCCGCCGCGTACCCGATGGTGGTCGATCCGCTGATCGGCGCGGCGACGAACGTCGCGAGTGGCTTCGACGAAGAGGACCCGGACGCCGCATTCGAGGCGAGCTTCAACACGTGGTGCGTCGTCTGGCGGCGCGTCTTCTCGACGTCGGACAGCGACGTTCGCGCGCAGCGGTTCGACACGAACGGCAGCCTGATCGGCGGGCTGATCCTCGTCGACGCATCGACGCTCACCGGCGCGATCACACCGCGCGTCGCCAACGTGACGCGCAACGAGGACTTCGTCGTCGTGTGGGGCGAGACGTCGGGCTTCCTGAGCTCCGCCATCAAGGCGCGCGTCGTCAAGGCGACCACCGGCGCGATGTCGAGCAAGCTGGACGTCGGTCCGACGACCGGACTGAACATCGAGTGCGACGTGTCCGGCGAGTACCTCGAGCTGTACTCGCACGCGACGGTCGTCTGGCGCCAGTACGACACCGCGGCGAGCCAATGGCAGATCGTCGCCGCGCGCATCGGGTTGCCCGACGCCGCGCCGCCGCTCGCGTTCGGACCGTTCGTCGTCGCTTCGGGCTTCGAGGATTCGCAACCGTCGATCTCGCAGACCGGCGGTCAGTTCGGCTTGTCGATGGTGGCGTGGAAGCGGACGTTCACGGACGGCACGGTCGAGATCCGCGGCGCGATCGTCAGTCGCGCGGGCGTC
>JAEUIB010000049.1 GCA_016795255.1 Planctomycetota bacterium | reverse complement strand
GGGAGACGTCCGTCGGGCCGTTGGTCACCGACCGCGTTGCCCGCACTGGTACGTACCGATCCATGAAACCTACGGCGGAAACGTAGGCCGTGAGGTTCTCCGGTTCTCGGGGTACGACGATCGACACGAGTCCGGACGCATCGGTCCGGTCGGAGCCACGCACGTGCGTCGCATCGAGCACGACGACTCGCGCGTCCCCGACTGGTGTCCCGACCTCGTCGAGTACGCGAATTCGGAGATCAACCTCGGTCTCGATCCTGCCGTCGGTCGGGGCCACTTCGGAGCGCACGAGTGCGCTCTCGACGGGCAGCGGAGTGTCCTTCGGTGCTATGGACTCTGCCCCCGATGCCCTCGGCTCGCGGGAACCGTCACTCGCCGGTGTTGGTGACTCGGCGAAGCGAATCGCGATCGCGATCCCGATACCGAGAACGATCAACGACGCGTAGACCCACCGCGTGCTCATGCCGGGCATGCATGTGACGCGCAGCAGACGTAGACGTGGTGCACTCCCAAGGAATCGGTATATGCGGCGCCCGCGCAGTACATGTTCGTCTCGCCGCAGTCACCGAGGTCTTGGCCGGTGAACGTAATGGTGCCCGACCCACTCGACGTGTGACTACCTGCCGACGCGCCAGGGCGACACGCGGGGTTGTCGGGCCCGCCATCGGTACAGCCCTGGCAACTACAGAAGTAGACCGCAAGCGTCGTGTTCGCTGGTAGGCCGCTGATGGTCGCGGTGCCCGAGCACTTGCACGTGTAGGGGTCCCACGTGAACACCTGGACACAGTTGCTGAATGACAGCGAGCAGGCTTGGTTGGCGGCGGCGTCCGTCGCTGCGAACAGGCCGACGGCGAGCCCTACGATGACAAGAAACCGTGATCCGAACATGTTGCGTCCCTTCGATGAAGCCAATTGGGTTCAGGGGACGGGACCCACCTTCCAAGTCCCTACTTCCCGCACGTGGCTTGTACGTATTCGCGGCGCATTCCCGCGCGAAAAAAAAAAAAACCGAGTCCCCTGGAGACTCGGCGTACCGAAACGAACGAAATTCAGCGCGGGAACTCGTCGAACCGCGCGTCGCCGACGATGACCTTCCGCCAACCGCCGAACCCTTCGTGCTCGCCGATCGGCAGATCGGACGATCGCACGTGCAGCGTGACCTGATCGGTGTCCTTGCCCAGCGCCTCGAGTTCGGCGGCGGTCCAGTAGCCGTCGAACCAGAAGTCGCACCAGCCCGAACTCTTCGTATCGAGCGTGCCGAGGATCCGGCCGCGCAACAACAGATCGGTGTAGCTGCGTACCCGCAGGCTGCCGACGAGGTCCCCCTCGAGAACCACCGTCGCGTACGACTCGATGTTCAGCGTGCCGTACAGCGGACCGGCGAGACAGACGTAGCCGTAGCTCTCCACGTCGATCGTGCCGTTCATCGGCCCGAGCACGCCGATGGCGCCGTACTTCGTGAGCGTGAGGGATCCGCTCGGCCCGACCCCACGTCCGGCGACGAGGGCCGACCTCGAGTCGATGTGGACGGCCGAATCCAAGGTCGATTCCAGGACGAGGAAGGATGCGTCGGCGATCGTGGTTTCACTCGTGAACGGCGTCGACAGCACGAATGCGCCGACGAGTTGGTCTGCGAAGGAATCGCCGGGAAGCGCCTCCCCGAGACGAACCGCGCGACGAATTGCGTCGAGCACCCAGCCCGACGGCTGCCCCTCCACCGTCGGCAAGCGCAACACGCCACCGCCCTCGACGGACGGAACCGCGTCGTAGACGATCCGGGCCGAACGCAGCAGCGCATCGACGTCGTCCGTCATCGCCGCGACGTGGACGCGGTACACGGCGCCGTTCTTCGCGCGAATGAAGCCGAGACCGGGCTTCTTCACCGAACTGGACATCGTCAGCAGGAGGTCGCCGGGCGCCAGGTCACGGGGCGCGGACGGGACGAGCGGTGCGGCGTCGGCCGCGACGCTCGGAAGTCCCAGTGCGGTCATCGGAGAAGAAGCCATCGCAGCGCCGTGGCTCGCGCGCAGCCAGACCGTGCCGTCGCGCTGATCGAGGCAGTAGAGATCGACGCCGTCGCGCGTCCTCGGCTGGACCTCCGCGACACCGAACGACGCGCCGTCGCCGATCCGCAGCACGAACTCGCCG
>JAEUIB010000047.1 GCA_016795255.1 Planctomycetota bacterium | reverse complement strand
GTCAGGCTCGGCGCGCCGAGATCGAAGCCTTCGGCGCCGTTGCCGGTCGCCGTGTTCTGCTCGAGCGTCTGGTCGTTGGCGTTCACGTCGAACCCGTCGCGCGTGCAGTTCGACGCCTTGTTCCCCGTCGCTTCCGTGATCGCCGCATTGAGCAGGTAGCCGTCGCCACGCACTCCGTTCACGACGTTGCCGAGCAGGAAGAAGTGCTCGCCCTCGGCGATCAAGCCGATCGCATTGTCGGCTCCGCAGCGCGCGACGCGATTCTTCACGATCTCGGCGCCGGCGGACGACACGCGGATCCCGTCGGTCGCGCAGTCCTCGACCACGTTCGATTCGACGAGGATGCTGCTGCCGAAGCAATGCAGCGCGGACGGAGGCGCCACGACGAACAACGGATGCGCGAGGCCGCTGCGCACGCGGCGGATCACGTTCTTGCGTGCGATGCCGAGCGAACTCCCGAGCCGGATGCCCGCGGCGACCGCGCCGTCGACCACGTTCGACTCCACCACGCAGTCGTGTCCGTTCTCGTGGAAGATGCCGATCCCCTCGGACCGCTCGACCTTGTTCTTGCGCACGACGCCGAAGTCGCCGACGTGGACGATGCCGTCGCCCTCGCAACCGACGATCACGTTCTTCTCGATCACGGCCGTGTGCGACACCGCGAGGATCGCGAAGGTCGAGATGCAGTCGCGCAGCACGTTGCCACGCACCAGCACCGCCGAACCGTCGACGACGATCCCCTGCGTGCCGGCGAATTGGCAGAGTTCGACGACGGCGCCCGTTCCTTCGATCGACACTCCAGGCCCATTCGCGATGTCGCGGAACGAGCACTTGCGAACGACCATGTTCGGCCCCGCCATGGAGATCCCGCCGTCGGCGCAGTACTCGAACGAGCACTGCTCGATCACGATTCCGGGACCGATGCCGGCCGGGATCGCGATCACGCCCACGCCGAGAAGGCCGGGAACCGCGCTCTGATCGCGGAAGCGGAAGCCGCGGATCGACACGCTCGGATCGAACACTTGGATGCCTGGCCCGAGCGGCGCTCCGAACGCGCCGCGACCATCGATCGTCACGGCGCCCTTCGCCTTCAGCGCGAGCGGCTTGCCGAGCGGCACCACGAGACTCTCGTGATAGACGCCCGCGCGCACGAGCACGGTGTCGCCGGGCGCCGCGGCGTCGATGCCGGACTGGATCGTCGGCAGCGGCGAGCCGGGCTTGACGACGATCGTCGCCGCGGACGCGGTCCCCGCCACGAGTGCGAACACGCCGAACCATGAACCGATGCGCACCATGATCGAACTCCGAAAGAGGTCACGAACCCGAGAGCTGCCGAACGGACGAAGGGAACGAGGAGGTGCGGCCCGGCGCGAACGAGGCGCCGGGCCGCGGACGTCGGACGTCACTCGACCTCGGGCAGCGCGCCCGGGCCGCCGGTGCCGTAGGTGTTCGACTCGAACGTCGCGATCGCGAACACCGACGCGAGGTCGAGACGGTTGCCCTTCGCCTTGTTCTTGCGGAACACGAGGTCGCTCGCCGCGAGGTCGAAGCCCTCGGCGCCACAATTCGTCGCCGCGTTCTTCTCGACGAGGTAGCCGCTGCCGTTGACGTCGAAGCCGTCGCGCGTGCAGGCCGTCGCGCGATTCGCCAAGACGTCCGTGTTCCCGATCGAGAGGAAGAAGCCGTCGCCGCGTTGTTGCGTCACGACGTTCGACAGCACTTCGCCGTCGCGACCCTCGACGAGGATCCCGGCGTCGCCGTCGTAGCCGCCCCGAGTGACGCGATTGCGCAGGACGCTGACGAACGCGCCCGCCGCCCAGATGCCCACCGTCGCGCAATCCTCGACCACGTTGCGATCGAGGACGACGGTCGTGCCGGTCACGCGCATGCCGGCCGCTTCGATCGTCAGCGTTTCCATCGACGGGCACTGCGGTTGACGGTGCATGCGCTTGACGACGTTCTTGCGCAGCGTGACCTGCGTGCCCGACGCGGCGATGCCGACCTCCGTCGCGCCGAGGACGACGTTGCGCTCGATCAGGACGCTCT
>JAEUIB010000015.1 GCA_016795255.1 Planctomycetota bacterium | reverse complement strand
GTCGGCAAGCGCGCGTGCCTGTGGATCCAGGACTTCGTCGACGACTTGGCGCGGTTGCGCGAAGTTCGCGACGCGCTGCGCTTCCGCGGCGTCAAGGGCACGACCGGCACGCAGGCGTCGTTCCTCGCGCTGTTCGACGGCGATCACGAGAAGGTCAAGGAGCTCGATCGGCGCGTCACGCGCTCGATGGGGTTCGAGCGCAGCTATGGCGTCACCGGTCAGACCTATCCGCGCAAGCTCGATTACGACGTGCTGTCGGCGCTCGGCGGGCTCGCGATCAGCGCCGCCAAGTTCGCGACCGACCTGCGCCTGCTGGCGCACGAGCGCGAGGTCGAGGAACCGTTCGAGAAGCACCAGATCGGGTCGTCGGCGATGGCCTACAAGCGCAACCCGATGCGTTCGGAGCGCATCTGCTCGATCGCGCGGTTCGTCACGTCGCTGGTGGATTCGGCCGCGCAGACCGCGATGAACCAGTGGCTCGAGCGCACGCTCGACGACTCCGCGAACCGCCGACTGATCCTGCCCGAGTCGTTCCTCGCGACGGACGGCATGCTCGCGACGGTGCTGAACGTCACGTCGGGCCTGGTCGTCCACGAAGCCGTCATCGCCGCGCACGTCCAGCGCGAGCTGCCATTCATGGCGACCGAAGAGATCCTGATGGCCGCGACGAAGGCCGGCGGCGATCGCCAGCATCTGCACGAGCGCATCCGGCAACACTCGATCGCGGCGATCGACCAAGTGAAGGCCGGCGGCCGCAACGACCTGTTCGATCGCATCGCCGGCGACGCCTCGTTCTCCGTCGTCCACGGGCACTTGAAGGACCTGACGCGTCCCGAGCGCTTCATCGGGCGCTCGCCGGAGCAGGTCGTCGAGTTCCTCGAGTCCTGCGTCGAGCCCGCGATCCGCGGGTACCGCGGCGTCATCGGGATGACCGGTGAAGTCCGCGTCTGACGCGGACCTGCGACCCTGCAACACGTGAGGCCGACACTCGCTCGCGCGAGCGCCGGCCCCTCGGTGTTCCGGGATGTGGGTTACTTCACGTCGGCTTTCGTCGGCGCGCTCGACTGACCCTCGCAGCACGCGCCGTCGTCGCAGCACTCGCCGCCTTCGCAGCACGATGCGTCGGCGCAGCACTCGGCTGAGCCACCGACTCGTTGGACGACGATGTCGTGGGCCGGCGCCGCTGCGCCGCCGGGATGTCCGTGACCTCGATCGAAGATCAAGATGCGATCGCCGTCGATGATGACGCGCGGATGCGGGCCGCCGTGGCCCGGCATCACCGTTCCGTGCGGAGCGCCGGGCGCCCCTTCGCCGTGGCCGCCGTGCGCGCGCTCGGGCGCGGGCGCCGGATGACGCGGCAGTGCGAGCGCGCGCCACTTCATGCCGCCGGGGCCGCTGCGCATGATCCCCGGCATGCCGGGAACCGCCAGTCCGCGCCATTCACCGTCCGGTGCGGAACCTTCCGGAAACAGCGTGGCCCGCCGCGCGAGACGCTTCGGCTGCCCCGGCATCGACGGCATCGATTCTGCCGCCTTGCGTGCCTTCGCGGCCTGCTTCGCGCGCATGGCCTTGCCGGCCTGCTTCTCCTTCGCGATCTTCGCCTTCTGGACCTTCGGCTTGCCGTCGGCGCCGCTCCGTGCGACGTACCACTCGACGATTCCATCGTCGTCGACGCTGCCCATCGTCGTCGTGGATCCGGGCGTCGGGAACGCGACGACGTCCTCGTCGGACAGATCGAGCCACGCCGTCTCGTCGCCATCCGTGGTCACGATGAACAGGCCATCCGCATCCGGTTCTTCGGCGTCTTCTGCGTCGTCGGCGTCGTCGGCGTCGTCGGCTTGGTCTTCGTCGTCGGTGGGCCCCGCGGGTTCGTCATCGTGGCCTTCGACGGCGATCGTCGGAGCCGAGAACGACATGCCCGAGCCGCCGAACGCCATGCCGCCTCCGCCCATCGCCGGAGGCTCGGGCGGAGTTGGCGCTGAGGGCGCGATTACGCCGCTCGCGCCGCCGCCTTGGCCGCCGAAGCGCATCCGCAGCGGTTGCACCGACGGGATGTTCGCCAGCCGCAGGACCGCGTTGTCGCCGTCGCGTTCGACCGTGAACCCGCGCGTGCCCTTTTCGGGGACCTTGATCGCGTGGATCTCCTTGCCCTTCACGACCTCGACCGACATGGAGCCGTCGGCGTTCTTGACCGTGCGGAGCGTCACCTCCACGCCGGGCGCGAGGACGAGTCCGGGTCCCGGCTCCGCGGCTTGCGCGACGCGGCCCACGGCACGGCGGGCGCGATTCATCCGGTTGCCCGGCGCGTTCGGCGCCGCCGCGGGTTCGTCGACGCTCGGAGCCGCGGGCGCCATCGGCGCCATCGGTGCCATCGGTGCCATCGGCGCCATGGGTGCCATCGGCGCCATGGGCGAATCGACGCGAGTTCCCAACGTGACGGCGACGTCGACTCGCTGACCGCCGCGATCGACCGCGAACGTCAGCACGTCGCCGGCGCGCAAGTCCTCGAGCACGGAGATCAGGTCGGACGAGTTCGCGACCGGCGACTTGCCGACCGCCGTCAGCACGTCACCCGCGGCGAGGCCGGCCTGTGCGGCCGGACCACCCTCGACGACGCTCTCGACCTTCACGCCGTTGGGAGCGTCGGCGTAGTAGATGCCGAGCCAGCCGCGCTGCTCCGCCGTGGTGGGCGGCGTGGGCTCGCGCTCGCGAGTCGGGCTCGGCGCAGCCGGAGCCTGCGTCGGCAACCCGGCCTCGAGGTCCGCAGGGCGCTGGCCGAGGTGGACGACCGCGCTGATCGTCTCTTGGCCGCGCTTCAGTTTCACGGTGACGCGATCGCCGGCGTTCTTCGCGCCGAGGGTCGACAGCAGTCCGTCGACCGTCCCGATCGCCGTTTCATCGATCGCGACCACGATGTCGCCGGACTTCAGTCCCGACTTCTGGGCCGGGGAGCCCTCGACGACTTCTTCGACGACCACGTGGCCGTTTTGGGACGCCGACGCCCGCACGCCGAGGTAGCCCCCCGGTGCGATGGCGGCGATCGCCGCGGACTGCGGGCCGATCGAGGCGAGCCCGATCGGGGCGCCGATCGAGGTGACCACGGACAGGAAACCCAATGCACGAATCCACATGACGATGCTTCTCCTTCGAGTCGGCGCAGCGCGAGCGACGGTTCGCCGGCGGTTCCGGGTCGCGGGGGTCGAACGTGAATCGCTCGGCCCGCGAGGCGGGGGACGTCGGATCCAGCCGATTCTTGCATCCAAATCCCACGATCGGCCGGCGCGGGACGGGGCGAAGGCGAGCGTATGCTCGGCTTCGAGACGGCAGCCGAACCGACCCCACGACCCCGTCGGTCGAAGCTCGTTCCGGCGTCCCGATTGAACCGATGATCGACCGATGAGTCTCGGCATCTCCACGTCCTGGTTCGGAATTCGCCCGCTGGGCGCGCCGGCCGTGCTCGACCTCCTGCGCGAGGCCGGGGTCCGCGCGGCGTTCGTCGCATCCGAGTCGCCGCGCCCGCTGGCGACGGCGCTCGGCGACGGCCTTCGTGCCGCGGGCGCCCGGGTCGTCGGGCTCGAACCCCCGCTGGCGACGGCCGGCGATGGCGACTCGGGGCTCGTGCCGTCGCTGCTGTCGACGTCGTCGGAGTTCGCGCGTCGAGCGTTGGCGACGGTCGCGGCCAGCGTCGCCGATGCGAGGGCGCTCGCCTGTGATTTGGTCGTGGTGCGACTCGGAGCCATCGACGTCGATCGAGGTCGCGAACGCGAAGCGACGCTGCGCGCGAAGCTCCGCCTCGAGGGTCGGAGCGACGACGTCACGAAGCTCGCGAAGGAACTCGAGCGAGAGGTCGAGCTGCGCGCGGACGCGTTGCTCGAGCGCGCGTGCCGCGCGTTGTTCGCCGCGATGAAGACCGCGCCCGACATGCGCTTCGCGGTCGCGACACCGACGTCGCCGCTCGGCTTCCCGTCGTTCGCCGCGTGTCGCACGTTGCTCGACGAGTTCCGCGGCAAGCCGCTCGGGTATTGGCACGATGCGGCGGCGGCGCGGACGCTCGAGAGTCTCGGACTCGCGCCGGCTCTCGCGTGGAGCGGCGAGCACGCGACGCGCGTGTTCGGCGCGACGATGAGCGACGTCGCCGGCTCGGAGTCGCGTCTGCCGCCGGGCGCCGGAGAACTCGACTTCAAAGGCCTGCGCGAAACGCTACCGGCGACGATTCCGGTGGTCGTGGACGTCGATGCGCGCTTCGGCGTGCGTGAGCTGCAGCAGGCCGTGAGCTTGCTGCGATCGCTCGGGTGGGGATGAGAAAAAGTAGAGGGGCATGGTTGCGACCTGGGGCGGGAGAAATACAGTCGCCGCACTCTGAAGGAAGCGGGCCCGACGGAAGCGGGCCCAGAAACACTGGTGGTTTCATGGTGTCGCTTCGAATCGGCATCCTCGTCGTCACGTCCGTGTTCGTCGCAGTCCTCACGAATCCCGTGAGTCGGGCTGGCGCACTTCGTGACACTGCGCGCTGCAACTTGGTGACGGAGTACGGACCAACCGGCGCGTGGGTCGCGGCCTAGTGCGCTTCGACATGTTCGACTTCGTACTGCGAGATTCACACGACATCGACGAACGACCCAGTGACGGGTGACTTGATCTATACGTTCACGTGCAAGAACTGCGACGGTTCGGTGCCCGACCCGAACGGCGGCGATTGCCACGGGACGGCAACCGTGAACGCCACCCAAGGTACGGGCGTGACTCGATGCGGCGGCGGGTGTGATGCTTCGGAGACCTGCGGTCCGAGCGGTTCTGCGTCGCTCAAGATTTGTTCGTGTCGCTGACCGTCGGCGGGAGGCCGTGCGCCGATCCGGACATACGTGTGACCGAACGTGCGAATAAGCATGTCGTGTTCCAAAACCAATGAAGGACTCATCATGGTGAACTTCTCTGACCGTCGCGGACTCGTCTCCATCGTTGGCATCGGAGTCGTCGGTGTGCTGATGTTGTCTTGGATGTACCGATCCGCGTTCGCCAATCGCGAGGCCTCCGCGTCCGCGCAGTATGTTGCCGGTGCGACGAACGTCTGCGTAGCACTCGGTGCAGACTTCCAGCTTCCGGCGACGATCACGCGATTCAAGGTGTTGGAGAATGCCAATACGACCGTCTCGAGCGACTCCGTGGGCTGGCAAGCGAAGAAATGGCAACAAGAGGGAATTGCGGTCGATGCGGCGGCTTTGGCCGATGCACTCGGGGCGGGCACCCTCGTCGAACTCCCGGACGGGAGCATGGGCGATTCGGGACTCGGAGTCCTCGTCACGGCGTCCGGCGTGGCACACGTCGTCACGTATCCGGATGCGGTCGTCGGTGTTGCGTCCTGGCGCACGAATCGAGAGCCGACGGGCACGCGCAATTATTTGATCCAGTCGGGGGCCGGCGGAGTCGAGCCGGGACCCGGGCAGATGACCGTCGTGATGCCCGAATCGAACGATGGACTCGCCCTCTCGGTCGTTCCCGGTACCAGCGCGCAAATTCATGCCTATGTCGATCTCGCGGGCGATGTGCACTTCTTCGCGAAGTGAAGCAAGCGAAACAGTCCTGTCGTCACGGCCTCGGCGTCGCGATGCAGACGGTGCAACCCGAGGAGCCGCACTCTTCATGCTGGACGTCGAGAGTCGTGCCGCGTGGATCGTCAGGGCTTGCGTCGCTCTTGGTGTCGGCCTCTGCTTCCGAGCATCGATTGCGGTTGCCGTACCCGTCGGCGATCCACCTCAGACCGACGGGCGGGTGCCAGAAGCGGCCGCAGCGCGGGGATGGCAGCCGCTGCCTCCAGTAGGAGGCCGAGTCTGGGTCGAGCGTGAGACTTGGTTTCGCGAGTTTTGCGTATCGCAAGGTCTTCGACTTCCGTCGTCGGGGCGGTGCTTTCGTTCATGTGACGACTTCGAGATTCCTCGCGCGGACTGGGCGGCATGGTGCGACCTGCGTGACCCGTACGTGGACATGCAGCGTTGGGGCATTCCAAGCTCCACGCGGATTCCAGAGTTCGCCGAACTCGTGACTCTGGCCCGTCGTTCCGTCGCCGCCGATCGTGAGGACAGAACAAAGGACTGCTTCGACCTATCTAGAGAGTACATCGCGCGGCTGCGGTCAATCTACGGTGAGAAAGTCGGGCCCGCTGGGTTCGGGTTCGTCGAGCAGTACATGGATGAAGTTCGATATGTGGGATGGGGCGATCACCCGATCGATCGGGTCGACCGACCGCAAGGTAGGGCACATCCGTTGGGTGAACGCCGCCTGCCAGAAGGCTACGAAGCGAGCGTTCGCACGATGCGTTCCAGAATCACGGCTTCCACGGCCGTCGATCCACGCTTGGCGGAGTTCCGCGAGCAGAACGTCGAACCGAGTGGCTTGGTGAGTCTCCCGTTCCGGCGGAGTCTGCTGTGGAACTCTCGCATCGCTTGGCTTCGATCGTTCCTCGAGGAGCGTGGCGCGCCTCCGCCGCACGACTCTCTGGACCTGCTCGATGCCGACGAAGCCATGGTCCCCAGTGACGAGTGGGACCGTTGGTCGGAGTGTCGCACGCCGTGCATCGATGTCTTGCGCTGGGGGACTCCGGCCTCGCATGCACACGCGTCGTTCGAGGAACTCATTCGACTCTCGGAAGCCGCTGTGCGTGCGAGCAAGGCGGGTCGCGTCGAGGAGCGGCAACGACTGTCCGCTGCGTACCAGGCCCAGCTCGAAGCGATCTACGGAGACGGAGTCGGGCCGGGCGCCGATGGCGTCGAAGAACCCAAGGACGGCGTGACGGTCCGGCAACTGAGGTGGTGGCCGCATCCCCGCGATCGCGTCCTCGAGTCGGTTCCGTGGCTCGATCCAGGCCCCGCGCCCACGGTCGACGAGAGGTACGCCGAGCACATTCGATCCGAGCAGGTGAGCTCCGCTCGCCCATCGGGCGACAGCGATCAGTAAGGCTCGCGGTCCGATCGGATCGACTCCGCGGTCGACGGCGTCTTGCGTCCCGTGACGGCGGAGTGAGCTGCCGCTCGCGGACGTCGACCGTGCTACCCTCGCCGCCCGAACTGGGCCACGCGAGGAATCCCCCGTGCACCTGTCCACGCACAACTGGATGCGCGCCGAGCCGCTCGAAGTCACGCTGAAGCGCATCAAGCATCTCGGCTTCGAGAGCATCGAGATCAGCGGCGAGCCGACGCAGTACGAGTCCAAGACGTCGCGCGCGCTGCTGAAGCAGTACGGCATCCGCTGCTGGGGTGCGGTGACGCTGACGCTCGGCCAGCGCAATCTCGCCGCTGCCGATCCGAAGCAGCGTGCCGACTCGGTCGCGTACGTGAAGTCGGTCGTGACGATGGTGAAGGAACTCGAGGGTCACGAGATCACGATCGTGCCCGCGACGGTCGGCAAGATCGTCGCCGACGGGACGCCCGAGGACGAGTGGCGCTGGGTCGTCGACGGCTTGCGCGAGGTCCACGACTACGCGACCAAATGTGGCGTGCGCATGGCGATCGAGCCGCTGAACCGCTTCGAGACGTACTTCGTCAATCGCGGCGACCAGGCGCTCGCGCTCGCGAACGCGGTCGGCAAGGACTGCGGCGTCTGCCTCGACATGTTCCACATGAACATCGAAGAGAAAGACCTGCACGCGACGATCCGCGCGGTCGGCTCGAAGCTCGTCGACTTCCACGTCGCGGAGAACAATCGGCTGGCGCCGGGCATGGGGCGGTTCGATTGGGCCGCGGTCGTGAAGACGCTGAACGAGATCGGATACCAAGGCGCACTGACGCTCGAAGTCGTCGCGCCGGTCGATCGCACGCCGGTCAGTCCGTGGCCGAATCAGGTCGAGAAGAACCCGGTCGACATCTCGCCCGAGCAGCTCAAGTTCATCCAGGACCACGGCAGCAGCCTGTTGTCCGAGAGCTTCTACACGATGCTGTACGAGACGTCGGCGAAGACGCTGTTGCCGCTGATTCGCTGACCCCTGGCCGGTTCACAGCCATGACCGGTTCAGAGCACGGGCCGGATCACAGCCCTGATCGAAGGACGCGCATGAAGATCACGCACGTCGAAGCCGCGTGGCTCCACGTCCCGCTCGACGCCGCTGCTCAGCACGTGTCGGACTTCGGGCGCATCACGGCGTTCGACGCGGTGCTGGTGACGATCCGCACCGACACGGGACTCGTCGGCTACGGCGAAGCGAAGCCCGCGGTCGGCAGCGCCGGCGACGCGTCGGCGCTGGTGACGATCGTCCGCAACGAGTTGGCGCCGATCTTGCGCGGCGAGGATCCGCGCGACATCGGCCGCCTGTGGACGCGCATGTACAACGGTTCGCGCGCCGCGCTCGCGCAGCGCTTCGGACGCGCGATGCCGGTGCTCGGGCGGCGCGGCATCCACGTCGCGGCGATGAGCGGCGTCGATCTCGCGTTGTGGGATCTGCTCGGCAAGGCGCACGGGACGTCGGTGCTGGCGCTGCTCGGCGGTGCGAGTCGACGAAACGTCGCCGCGTACGCGAGCGGTGGCTGGGCGCCGCCGGAGCGCATCGGCGAAGAGCTCGGCCGCTACGTCGGCGAGGGCTTCCGCGCTGTGAAGATGCGGATCGGCGCGATGGACGGCAGCGTCGCCGCGAGCCTCGAGCGCGTCCGCGCGGCACGCAAAGCACTCGGCGACGGCGTCGAGATCATGGTCGACGCGCACGGCACGCTGAACGTCGGCGCGGCGAAGCGTTTCTGCGCCGTAGCGGCCGACCTCGGCGTGCGCTTCGTCGAGGAACCGGTGCCGTCGGACGATCGCGTCGGACTCGCGGAAGTGCGTGCCTCGAGCGCGATGCCGATCGCGGCCGGCGAGAGCGAGTTCACGGCGTTCGACTTCGCCGAGCTGATCGAGCGGCGCGCGATCGACGTGTTGCAGCCCGATCTCGCGATCGCGGGCGGGCTCAGCGAAGGGCTGCGGATCGCCGCGCTGGCGAGCGCGCACCGGCTCGAGCTCGCGCCGCATTGCTGGGGTTCGGCGATCTCGTTCCAGGCCGCGCGGACCCTCGCGTGCGCGAGCCCGGCGGGCGTCTACGTCGAAGTCCCGATGGGCGGCGCGCCGCTGCTGCGCCAGATGGCGCGGATCGACCTGGCGCTGAAGGACGGCGCGCTCGCGGCGCCGACGGGGCTCGGCTTCGGCGTCGAGCCCGATCTCGACTTCGTCGAGCGGTACACGCACGGAGGCTCGTGATGTCGAACGAGTTCCAGATCCACCACGTCAACGTCAACGTCGATACGCTCGGGCCGGCGGTCGCGTTCTATCGCGACGTGATCGGGTTGCCGCTCGACGCGACGCCGGACCAGGGCTTCCCGTCGCAGTTCTTCCGGCTCGGCGCGTCGCAGCAGATCCACATGAACGAGATACCGGATGCGCGCGGTGAGCGCGGTCACTTCTGCATCGTCGTGCCGGACTTCATGGCGGTGTTCCGGCGCGCGAAGGCCGCGGGCGTCATCGAGACGCGCACGTGGGGACGCGTGCGAATGTTGCCGAACGGCAAGATGCAGAT
>JAEUIB010000631.1 GCA_016795255.1 Planctomycetota bacterium | reverse complement strand
GCCACGGCACGTTCGTCGAGGGCGCGGACAATCCGCTCGCGCGCGTGGTCGGCGATCCGGCGCGGCAAGGGCCGAAGAACGTGATGGTCGTCGTGCTCGAGAGCTACACGGCGCGGCTCGTCGGCCACCTCGGCGGGCATCCGGCGCTGACGCCGAACCTCGACCAGCTCGCGACCGAATCGCTGGTGCTCGACCATTGCTATGCGACCGGCGAGCGCACGATCCAAGGGCTCGAAGCGGTGCTGAGTTCGTTCCCGCCGCTGCCGGGCGTCGGCGTCGTGCGGCGCCCCGAAGCGCGCGACGGCTTCGACACGCTGGCGACCGTGATGAAGCAGCGCGGCTACGCGACGCGCTTCCTGTACGGCGGCCAAGGCATCTTCGACCACATGAGCGCGTTCTTCCTCGCGAACGGCTACGACGAGTTCGTCGAGGAAGAGGACCTCGACGACACGACGTTCCACGGCGAATGGGGGTACTGCGACGAGGACGTGCTGAATCGCGCGGATCGCGAGATGCGCACGCTGCACGCCGCCGGCACGCCGTTCCTCGTCACGGTGCTGACGGTGTCGTTGCACTCGCCGTGGGAGTATCCAAAGGGCGTCATCGAGCCGCTGCCGACGTCGATCGAAGTGCCCGACGGCTTCGAGTACGAAGAGCTGAACACGTTCCGCTACGTCGACGAGGCGATCGGTCGCTTCATGGCGCGTGCGAAGCAAGCGCCGTACTACGAAGACACGGTGTTCGCGTTCGTCGGCGATCACGGCGTGCACTTGCGCGGGCGAGACCTCGTGCCGGCCGATGAATACCGCGTGGCCGCGCTGATCCACGCGCCGAAGCACGTGCCGCCGCGCCGCTTCGGCGGAGTGACGAGCCAGCTCGACGTCGCGCCGACGCTGTTGTCGATCGTCGGCGGGACGTGGAAGACGACGTTCTTCGGCCGCGACCTGCTGGCGCGCGAGCCGGACGAGCCCGGCACCGCGCTGCTCGTCTACGGCAAGAAGCGCTTCGCGATCCTCGACGGGCCGCGCATGACGGTGCTCGCGCGAGCCAAGCGGACGGCGTTCGCGCAGACCGCGGGATCGTCGAAGTGGAGCCCGTCCGCGCTGCTGCCCGAGCACGAGCGCGACGCCGTGCTCGCGACCTCGCTGCTGCAGACGGCGGAGTGGTTGCTCGAGAACGATCGCTATCGAGCCCTCTCCGAAGCGGAGACGGAGCAGCTCCTGCGGCACTGATCAGGATTGACCCGGTGCGGTCGGCAGGGGATCCTGGCGCGCCTCGTCCCCCCGGAGTCCGCGCCATGATCCGCCTGCGTGTGCCCGCGTTCGTCGTCGCCGCGACGATCGCGCTGTCCGCTCCGTCGTACGCGACTTGGTCGATCATCCTCGTGAACCCGTCGACCGGCGAAGTCGCCGTCGGCGGCGCGACGTGCCTACAGCAGCTCGGACTGAAGAAGCTGCTCGCCGCCGTGAAGGTCGGCGTCGGCGCCGGCGTCACGCAAGCGCTGCTCGACGACGGATCGAACCGCACGCTGATCGGCGCGGAGTTGGCGAAGGGGACGCCGCCCGCGCAGATCCTCGCGCTGATCCAGGCCGCCGATGCGGGCTTCCAGAAGCGCCAGATCGGCATCGTCGACATGACCGGCGCGAAGGTGACGTTCAGCGGGAATCAGAACTTGGCGTGGGCCGGCGGGGTCACCGGCGTCGTCGGCGACATCCATTACGCGATCCAAGGCAACATCCTGACCGGCGCGCCCGTCGTCGCGCTCGCCGAGGCCGCGCTCGTGAACACGCCCGGCGACGTCGCCGAGAAGCTGATGGCCGCGATGGAGGCCGCGCGCTCGATGGGTGGCGACGGGCGCTGCTCGTGCTCGAACCAGAATCCGACGGGCTGCGGCTCGCCGCCGCCGTCGTTCACCAAGTCGGCGCACATCGGGTTCATGGTCGTGTCGCGCATCGGCGACGTCGACGGCACGTGCACGAACGGCGGGGGCTGCGCGAACGGCGAGTACTACCTCGACCTGAACGTGAAGGGCACCGACGGGATGGCGAACGATCCCGACCCCGTGCTGCAGTTGGCGGGACTGTTCGCGGCGTGGCGGCAGACGTGGATCGGTCGGCCGGACCACATCGCGTCGGCGGCGGACGTCGACGCGAAGCTCGTGCGCGCGGACGGGACGAGCTCGACGACGCTGCGCGTGCGACTCATCGATTGGCAAGGGCACGACGTCGGACACGGCGGCGCGACGCTCGGCGTCACGCACGAGCCCGGAAGCGCCGGCGCGACGAGCGCGGGGACCGTCGTCGATCACGGTGACGGGA
>JAEUIB010000853.1 GCA_016795255.1 Planctomycetota bacterium | reverse complement strand
TCGACGAACGCCTTCTGGATCGGCGCGAGTTCGCCGCCGTTCGCGAGGCTCTCGACCGTTTCGATCGTTCGGCCCTGCGCGGCGATCGCGAGCGTGGTGCAGGAGTAGGCCGGCTTGCCGTCGATCAACACGGTGCAGGCGCCGCAGGTCGCGCGGTCGCAGACCTTCTTGGTGCCGGTGAGGTCGAGGTGGTTGCGCAGCGCGTCGAGCAGCGTGGTCCGCGGCTCGGCCTTCAGCTCGCGCGTCTCGCCGTTGATGTTCAGTTTGATCGCGACGGCGTCGGGGCCGACGCAGGGGTTCGCAGCTTGCGCGGCCGCGCGGGCTTCCGCGGAGAGGGCTTCGATCGAAGTGGCGACGATCGCGCCGGCTCCCACGCCTTTCAAGAAGTGGCGTCGGGACAGACCATTCGGGTCGGACATGGGGACGAGGTCCTTTCCGGAGGAGGGCCGGGGGGCGCGGAAGTGTAGCCAGACTACTCGGGCCGTTGGGCCGGATGGTGCTGACCATCCATTCAGTCAGGGGCTTTGGCCCCCGCACCCCCGCGTTCGACCGCGTCGCGCTCCACCCACTCGATTGAAGGCGTAGGGACGAAGCGCAAACGGGGTCTGTCCCCACCCGACGTCAAACGGGGTCTGTCCCCACCCGACGTCGATTGGGGTCTGTCCCCACCCGACGATTGGGGTCTGTCCCCACCCGACGTCGACGGCCAGAACGGGGACGGAGGCGCCTCCGTCCCCGATCCGTACGTCATCCGTCCCCGGTGCCGCGCTGGGTCGGCGAGCAGTTTCGCCAATGAGCTGCGCTCACTCCGTGAAGACCTCGAGCGCGTTCGTCGTCGTGTATCCCCACGGCAGCGTCGGATCGGCGCAGGCCGCCTGCATCGTGAACGTGATGCCCGACGCGATGCTCGGCAGCGTGGCTGGCAGCGTCAGCGAGCCGTTGCCCGCTCCCGACCCGAACAGCGGCAACACGATCGACGACGGCAGCAGGCCGCCGAGGTGCAGCACGCAGCTCGTCGAGAACAGTTGCGGAGACGCAGTCAGGCCGAACAGCAGCACGGCGGGACCACCGCCCCGAGCGTCGTCGATCGCGAACGTGACGTTCGAGCCCGAGCCGAAGCAACCTTGCACCGTCAGCTCCGGCACGAAGCCGCCGTCGCCCGCGCATCCGCGGCCGAACTTCGCCGCGGCTCCGCGGCACCGCGGTTGAGCCACCGCGATGTTCGCGAGGTTCATCCGCACTGCGGCGATCTCGAGATCGGCATCGCCGTCGTAGTTCGCGACGTCGACGTACGTCGCGTCCCCGTTCACCGAGATCGCGACCGGTTCACCGAACGTCCCGTCGCCGTTGCCCGACATCACCGCGACGGAGTTCGCGAACGACGACGCCACGACGGCGTCGAGCCGTCCGTCGCCGTCTTGATCCATACACCGCAGCGCGCGCGCGAGCGTCGGAAGTGGCGCGGTCGCGACCCACGCGCCGGTCCAACCCGTCCCGAACACGAACGACGCAGCGAACCCGGTGAGTGTTTGCGTGGTCATCGTTCCGACGACCAACAAGTCCTCGCGGCCGTCGCCGTCGAGATCGCCGAGTTCGACTTCGTCGGGGAATCCGAACGGCACCGGGCCGACCTCGATCGGTGGTGCGAAGCCGGTCCCCGTACCGACGAAGATCGCGATCGAGTTCCCGAGGTTCGACGTCCCGCGCGCGCAGACGAGATCGAGGATGCCGTCGCCGGAGACGTCACCGAGTTCGAGATCGAGCGGATCGATGAACGCCGGCAACGTCTGGATCGCCGTGAACGCGCCACCCGTATTGCGCATCACCGTGATGCCCGTCGCGGGCGGCAGCGACGCGGCGACCACGTCGAGATCTCCGTCGGCGTCGATGTCGCCGACGCCAATCGCATCCGGCGATCCGAGCGTTGCCGCCGTCGCGTACGACTGCGTCGCGCCGAAACCTCCGACCGTGGCGAGCTTCATGTTCAGCGTCTTGTTCGGGTAGGTCAGGAACACGAGGTCCGACTTGCCGTCGCCGTCGACGTCCGCACCCTCGAGCGAGAACACGTTGCCGGCGCCCGACACGACGGGACCACTCGCGAACGTCGCCGCGCCTTGATTCATGAACGCGTGGAAATTGCCGGTCGCCGGCGCGCCGCGCACGATGTCACGGTCGCCGTCCCCATCGAAGTCTCCGGCCGCGGCCGGGATGAACAACTGCGCCGCGGCCGTTGGATCGACCCCACCGGCCCAGGTCCCCGCCTCGCGCGTGATCGTCCACAGCACCTCGGGCGACGACGTCGAACTCGAGTTCTGCGTCGACACGAGATCCACGTCGCCATCGCCGTCGACGTCCGCGCGAACCATCTCCAACGCGTTCTGGTGTTGGACCGGCGGCACCATCGTGAACGAACCCGTTCCGTTGTTCGGCATCTCGATGAGATATCGCGCTCCGCCCAACTGCGTCGCGCTCGACCCCGTCAAGTCGAGGTCGCCATCGTCGTCGAGATCGATCAGCGCGGGCCTCCGGAGACCGCCGGACATCGACCAAGGAAAGCCCGGAGCCAGCTTGACGCCGGGGAGCAATCCGAGCGGAGCGTTGCGATACAGCGCCGGCTGGAGCTGATCCGGAACCCCGATGACGTCCGAGTCGCCATCGCCATCGACGTCACCGTCGACCACGCCGGACACCGCGAACGAGCCCGAGTACCCGCCGACGGATTCCGTGATGGAGGACGAACCCGCTCCGTCGCCACGATCCACGGAGATGGCTCCGGACGGCAGGCCGTGGGCCACGACGTAATCCATGATCCCGTCGTCGCCGACGTCGACCAAGACAGCCGAATCGGGGTCCTGGATCGTGGGGATCACGTTCGGCGTAGCCGGATACGTGCCTGCGACGGAACGCAGCGAGACGACCAGTGCGGCTGGGTGCGACGAGGAGAACGATTGCTTCGTCACGACGTCGATCCGTCCATCGCCGTTGACGTCGCCCGTGATCAAGCCGTTGGTGCCGAACGCTCCCGCCGCCGTGAACGACAGAGCGATTCCGCCACTTCCCGTCGCTTCGTAGTTCGCGAACGAATGGAACTGCGCCGACGAGTTCCCGACGAGTTGGATCGTGACCTCCGGCAGACCGTCTTGGTCGAGATCGGTCACCGTCTGACTCGAGAACGGGGCCGCCGTGATCGGGATCAGAGCCACGACCGTGAACGTCCCGAAGCCGTCGTTGCGGAACTGGACCAACCCGTCGAAGCTGCCCGGCACTCCCATCGCCACGGAGCTTCGCGCGATCAGGTCGACGCGGCCGTCGCCGTCGAAGTCCCCGGGCACCGGGAAACTGATTTCCCACGGCACGTACTGACCGGAACTCGCGAACGGCGACACGCCTTGTGCGAACGCGAAGCTCGCGAGCACACCCCACGCGACGAGAGACGCCGCGCACCTGGGGACATTGCGCATGGGATTCCTCGGAAGCATGGATCGAGCGCAGGCCGCGGGGAGACCGGCGCCGCCGGGTTGGCCCTAGAGTGCCGGGCGAACCGGTCGAAGGCCACTCCGTCATGTCCGATCCCCGACCCTTCGTCGGGGGGGAAATCGCGTTCGAAGCGCGGATCGGTCGGGCGAGTCCACCCTCACTCGGGCGCGCGCGGGGACTCTCCTTCGGATCCCTGTCGCCAGCGGCGTAGGAGTCCGCCGTCCACCCGCGCCCGCACCGTCCGCCGATCGCAATCGAGCACGCGGGCCGCGGCGTCGTAGCTGCCCGTGCGCGCATAGACGTACGTGACGTAGCGCGACAGCAATTGCTCCGCCGTCAGCGTCGCCGCGGAGAACTCGCGGGCCAACGTTCGACCGACGTCGCCATCGTCGGCGTCGGGATGAGCCGGCGTGTACTCGCCGCGCAACAGCACGCTGCGCACGCATTGCTCGAGTTCACGGAAGTTGCCGGGCCACGCGTAGGTGCGGCCGAGCTTCGACTCCGCGAACGCCACGCATTGCTCGGTCAGGCGCTGGGCGTCGTCGCCGTCGACCCATTGGCGCGCAACGTGCGCGACGAGGCGCGACAGTTCGGCCGGATCGCCGGCCAGTTGCTCGCGCAACGACGGTGTGACGAGCCGGTCGGCACAGAGGCGGTAGTAGAGGTCTTCGCGGAAGCGGCCGTCGCGCATCGACCGCGCCAAGTCGCGGTTCGTCGCCGCGATGACCTTCCCTTCGAACCGGCGCGTCGTGTCGTCGCCGAGCGCGTTGAACTCGCGCGTCTGCAGCACGCGCAGCAGCTTCACTTGGATCGCCGGATCGAGATCGCCGATCTCGTCGAGGAACACCGAGCCGTGCGGACCGCTGCTGGCGAAGAAGCCGACGCGATCGGCGAGCGCTCCGGTGAACGCGCCCTTGCGGTGGCCGAACAACTCGGACTCGACGAGCGTCGGGGACGACGCCGCGAGGTTGATCGGATGGAACGTGTCGACGAAGCGCGCGGCGAACTTCCCCGCGTCGACGTCGAACGGCACGTACCGTGCATACGCGATCGCGCGCGCGACGAGCTCCTTGCCACTGCCCGACGGCCCGGTGATCAGCGTCGGGACGTCGCGCAGTCGCTCGAACAACGACGCTCGATAGCGCCGCAGGTCGTGCGTGAAGATCGACTGCCAGATCTGCTGGCGCAGGTTCACCATCGCGTCGGACGCGCCGACGAGCACGTGGTAGATCGCGAAGAACGCGCGATTGAGCTGGAAGATCAGCGCGAACAGGTGCGCGTCGGATTCGACCTCGGCGAGTCGGCGGCCGCCGATCTCGAACAGCTCGCGCGCGCGTTCGCGGAACGCCGTGAACGACGGGCCGCGTTCCCGCGCACGGCCGGGCGAGAACGCCGTGGCGATCGACTCCTGCATCGCGGGATGCAGCTCGTGGTACAGCGCGAAGGTCGCGACGTCGACGTACAGCGCTCGCGCTTGCGCGTCGCCGCCGTGCTGTTCCAGCACCGCCCGCATCCGGCGCGCGAGTTCGTCGCTGCGCGCCGCGAGTCGCGCGATCGCGTCGACGCGCTCGCGGTGCAGCTCGTGATGCAGATGCCACGACGGCCCGAGGCGCCGTACGTCGTCGCCGAGTGCTTCGCGTTCGAGCGCGATGCGCTCGGGCCCGAACGGATTCGTCGACGTCAACTGCCGGAGCACCAGCGCCCGGCGCACGTCGGATGCGGAGAAGCCGGTCATCGCGTCACCGTGCCGATCGATCGCCGGATTCGACGGCGGCGCACTCGCGAACGATGCGCAGCGCCGTCGATCCCGACGTCGCACGGACCATTCGAGGCTGGTGTCAATGCTGGTGTGCGTCCCAGTCGTGCTCGTACAGCGACAGCGGTTCCTGCTCGAGCAGCGAGTCGATCATCTTGCGCACGTCGGCGTTCGGTGCGAACGGCGCGATCATCGCCGGCGTGACGTCGACGAACGTGACGTCGGCGGCTCGATACGCGACGTCCCACTTCGACATCAGGACGTCGACGCCAGCGGCTTGCGCGATCGCCGGCAACTGCGCCTGGATCGGCGCCAGGATGTCGGCGATCGACGCGGTGCTGAACCCTTGACGATGCAAGCGCTCCTGCAGCGCGGCGCCTCGCGCTTCGAGTGCGGTGACGTCCGCGGTCGCGTTCGCCTTCTTCGCCTCGTCGCGACGCCGCATCAGGTCCTCGAGCACCGCGCGGTTCTGCGCCGAGTGCGCGAACGCGACCGCGACGGCGCGCGAGTCGTAGACGCCGACCTTCACCGCGCGCGGCGGATTCGTGGGCGGCAACAGACAAGAGCCGACGGCCGCGGCCGCCAGCACCAGGACGATCGACAACGACGAGACACTGCGAGCGAACATGGGAGTCCTCGATCGAATCGGGCGGCCCGACGCGCGAAGTGCGCGCCACACCCCGCCCGCGAGCTCCGAATGCACTCGGAATGCCAGAGTGCGCGCGGCGCTCCACGACCGTCGGACGACGTCGATCCGAGCTCATCGAAAACTCCTCAACTCCAAGCCCACTCAGGTGTTGAGCGAGCCGAACCGGAGGTCGACCCGCGCTCGCGACGCGGACCTTCGGGTCGCATCTGAGCCGAAGCCATCGGGCATTTCCTGCTCGAGCTGGACATTTTCTGCCAGGCCACGGTGCGCGGGACGCGGCTCGAGAGTGACGAAAGATCCTGTGGATCCGTAGGTTGTGCGTGCCGCCGGTCGTGGCACGCGGATCGCACCTGGAAGGCGACTTCGCGGCGCGCTCCCGCTCCGACGCACCCCGCCTCCTCTCGAATGGAAACCCTCGAACCATGATCTCCTCCTCCCTCGCTCGATTCCTGCGCTCCGGCTTGGTGCTGGCCGCGCTGACGACCGCGCTCCCGAACGTCGGCGAAGCCGCCGAGCGTTGGTTCGTCGCGCCGCTGTCGTCGATGACGTGGACCGACGGCAACCCGTCGCCGCTCGCGACGTCGCCGTGGTCGTTGCGCTCGTTCCGCTGGACGCGGCCCGAACTCGTGCCGTTCGTCCGCCTCGACGTCGAGGGCGAGGCGTACCTCGTCGCGCAGGCCGACGAGGCCAACGGGTTCCCGGAGGCGCTGAACATCGTCGCGTGGACGAACGCACCGGGCGACGTCACCGGCATCGTCGTCGCTCCGAGCGACGACCAGCGCGGCCTGGTGTCGTCGCGCTTCGTGTTGCCGGCGGCGTCGGCGACGGCGGACGGTCAGCGCGCGCTGTTCCTGCGCGCGAAGGCCGAGCATTACGAGTTGCTCGCCGCATCCGAGCTGCCCGGCCACGCTTGGTTCAAGCACGTCGCGAGCGAAGCGCGCGCCGAGGTCGCAAGACTGACCGGCCAGCCGGTCGTCACCGAATCGCCGGTGTCGCCGCGGTTCTCCCGTGGCTTCGACGACGAGCAGGGTCTCGACACGACGTTCGAGATGTTCTCCGGCGCGCGCGCGATCGCCGAGAACCTGCAATGGGATCGCGACCTGCGCCTGTCCGCGCAGACCGACGCGAACCTCGACGTCGCCTCGATCCCCGGCATCGAGGTGCGCGCGTTCGATTGGGCGAAACTCGTCGAGGGCAAGCAGCCGGAGCTCGACCCGCTGGCCGCCGTGATCCCCGACGACCAGTACGCGGTGCTGTGCCCGAGCTTCGCGGCGTACCTCGGTCTCGCCGACGAGCTCGAACGCCGCGCGTCGCCGCTCGTCGACTTGTTCGCGGTCCAAGCGACCCGCGGCCTGCCGCGCGAGAAGTACGAAGCGCAGCTCGCGCTCGGACTGTCCACGCTGGCGCGGCTGTTCGGCGACCACTTCGTGAAGAGCGTCGCGATGACCGGTTCCGACGTCGACTTCGACTCGGGCACCGACCTCGCGATCCTGTTCGAGACCGACAAGGCCGACGGGCTGTTCACGCTGCTGAAGACGAAACTCGACACGGCCGCGAACGCCGCGAGCGGCGCGACGCGCGAGGACGGAACGGTCGAAGGCGTCGCGTACTACGCGGTGCGGACCGCGGATCGCTCGCTGAGCTCGTATCTCGCGCGCGTCGGCCCGGCCCTCGTCGTCACGAACTCGAAGGCGCAACTCGCGGAGCTCGTGAAGACGGCGAACGGCACGCGCAACGCGCTGGCGAAGCTCGACGAGTACCGCTTCTTCCGCGATCGCTACGTCCGCGGCAACGGCGAGAACGCGCTCGTACTGCTGACCGATCCGACGATCCGGCGCTGGTGCTCGCCGCGCTTCCGCATCGCGTCGTCGCGCCGCGCGCGCGCGGCGCTCGAACTCGCCGAACTGCATGCGCGCGCGATCGAGCACGGCAAGCTCGACGACGCCGACGCCGCCGCGCGGAGCGCGCTCGAAGCGACGTACGGCTCGGCGCGGTTCGTCACGCCGGCGATCGAGATCGCGATCGACAAGGTCACGCAGGCCGAGGCCGATGCGTACGCGCGCTTCCGCAACGGCTACCAGGCGAACTGGACCAACTACTTCGACCCGATCGCGCTGCGGATCGCGATCGACGATCGCGCGCTCGACACGGATCTGACGGTGATGCCGCTGATCGCCGGTTCCGACTTCCGCGAATTCACGGAAGTGACGAACGGCGTGACGCTGAAGGCCGGCGACGGCGACCCGCATCCGGAGTCGATCGCGCACTACGTCCAGGCGATCAACACCGAGTCGTCGGTGTTCCAGATGGGCCGCAGCATGTTCGAGACCATGACCGGCGAGATCGACGTCAGCCCGCTGGCGTGGATCAGCAACCACTTCGCCGTCTACTTCGACGATGCGCCGATCTGGGATGACCTGGCGAAGCTGCGCGTGGACGACAGCGACTTCGAGAACCTGCTCGAGGAGCGACTGAACGACATCCCGGTGGCCGTCGAGGTCGGCGTAAAGGACTCGTTGGCGTGCGCGGCGTTCCTCACGTTCATGCGCACCTACGCGAACGAATCGGCGCCCGGGCTCGTGCGGTTCAAGACCAAGGAGTACGGCGACAGCGCGTACGTGCAGATCTCCGGCGACATCGGCGCGGGACGCGGCGCGGACGGCGAGCCGCTCGAGCACTCGCTGTTCTATTGCGTGTCGTCGAAGAGCTTGACGCTGTCGCTGAACGAGGACGTGATCAAGCGCGCGATGGATCGCCGCGCCGCGCCGGCGCAGTCCGCGGCGCCGCTCGGCGAGAGCGTGACGCTCGACCTGAAGCGACGGGTGCTCGACGCGCTCGTCCACGTGTTCCACGACGCGGCCGACGACAACCGCCGCGCGGCCGCGTGGCGCGCGCTGCCGATCCTCAACGAATGGAAGCGCCTGTTCCCGAGCGAAGATCCGGTCGCCGTCCATCTGCGCCTGTGGGGTGAGACGCTCGTCGACCCGGCCGGCGGCAGCTTCGTCTGGAACGAGGCCGCGCGGACGATGGAGTCGACGTCGTTCGGCCACCCCCTCGCGGCGAAGGACGCGCCGCCGGCCAAGCCGTTCACCGAGGTGTTCTCGAACGTCGGCTTCGGCCTGACGTTCGAGCACGAGGGCCTGCGCGCGCGGATGCGCATCGAGCGCTGACCGAGCCGGCGATCCGGACAGGATTGCCGGCGGCATTCTTGTCCGGATCGCCGGCCGGGCGTGCCGCGGATCGTCGCCGGAATTCTCGGGTCGGAGCGTGACGCGCTCGAGCGCGTCCTGTTCCCTTGGGCGCACCTCCCTCTCGTGGAGCTCGCGCCATGGACGCATCCTCCGGCTTCCGTCGTCGTTTCGCGCTCGTCGTCGGCTTGCTCGCGCTCGGCGCGCCGCTGGCCGTCGCGACGGAACTCCGCGTCCCGAAGGACTTCGCGACGATCCAGGCCGCGCTCGACGCCGCCATTTCCGGCAACTCCATCCGGATCGCGGCCGGCACGTACGACGAGGTCCTGACCGTCACGGGGAAGTCCGACGTGACGATGTTCGGCGTCGGCACGGTCGTCATCGACGGAGGCACCGCCGTCGGCGCCACGCTGACGATCGAGTCGTGCGACGGATTCACGTTGAAGAACGTCCGCGTGCGGCGCGGCGACATCGGCGTCCACACGAAGCTGTCGTCCGGGATCGCGCTGCTCGGAGTCCGCGCGACGAAGTGCGTCCAGACCGGCCTGTTCGTCGCCAGCGGCGAACGCGCGCGCATCGAGTCGTGCATCGTCGAGGGCGGGTTGCACGAGGCGATCCGCAGTGCCGTCGAGTACACGACGATCTCGAAGTGCGTCGTGCCGAAGTCGGGCGGCGGCGGCATCGTGCTGCTCGGGGGCCTGTCGTACTGCGGGTCGAACACGGTCTCGAAGACGGGCGCCGACGGCATCACCGCCAGCGGCGGCCGCATCGTCCTCGAGAAGAACGTCGTCAAGAACGCGGGCGGGCGCGGCGTGTTCGTCGCCAGCGCGTCCGAGGTCGTCGTCCGCGCGAACAAGATCCAGGGCGCCGCGACGACCGGTCTCGCGTGCGACGCGAACGGCGTCGTGGTCGACGGCAACTCGGTCGTCGGGTCCGGCGCGCGCGGCATCGACGTCGAGGGCGCCTCGATCAAGCTCGTCGCCAACACGATCCGCTCGTCGGGCTCGGAAGGGCTGTTCGTCGGTTCGGCGTCGACCGACGTCGTCGTGCTGGCGAACAAGGTCCGCCAGTCGCAAGCGGTCGGCTTCGTCATCGGCGGCGACCAAGTCGTCCTCGCCGAGAACGTCTCGAAGAACAACCAAGGCGGCCTGACGCTGTCGGCCACCGACGTCGACCAATTCGCCAATCAGTTCCAGTCGTGAGCCACGAAGGAGCCCGACGATGAACCTCCTCTCGCGCGAGTTCCTTTCCGTCGTCGCCGCGACGTGCGCGCTGACCGCGCACGGATCCGCCGAAGTACTCCTCGTGCCGAAGCAGCACGCGACGATCCAGGCGGCGATCGACGCGTCCTCGCCCGGTGACACGATCCGCGTCGCGGCCGGCACGTACACGGAAGCTCCGTCGTTCCTCGCGAAACCCGATCGCGCGCTGATCGGCGTCGGGAAGGTGATCCTCGACGCGAACGGCGCGACGAACGGGATCACGATCGTGAACAGCCCGTTCGTCGCGATCGAGAACGTCCGCATCCGCGACGCGGCGTCCGACGGGATCCTGATCGAGCTGTCGTCGTCGAACGCGAGCGTCCGCAAGGTCGTCGTCGAGGCGTGCGTCGACGACGGGATCGAGAGTTCCGCCGACGGCGTGTCGCTGATCGGCGTCGTCGTGAAGCAGGTCGGCGACGTCGGCGTGTTCTGCGACGGCCCGCAGTCGTACCTGCGCGACCTCAAGGTCCTGAACAACGGGGGACGCGGCATCGTCGTCGGCGGCGCGCGCACGATCGTCAGCCGCTGCAAGGTCACCGCGAGCGACGGCGACGGCATCGCCGTGCTCGGCAGCGACAGCGACAACGTCGTCTCGGAGTGCGACGTGCGGGACGCCAGCGGGCACTCGCTGTGGGTCGCCAGTGCGACGTCGGCGAACCTCGTCCGGCGGTCGCGCGTGCGCGATGCGTCGACGACGGCGCTGCGTGCTCACGGCCTCGGCACCGTGCTGATCGGCAACACCGTCCGCGACGGGACGCTCGTCGGCATCGACTGCCTCGACGACGTCCTCGCTTGCGGGAACACCGCGACGAACTTCGCGGGTCCGGCGGCGTACCGCATCCAGGCGACGTGCGACGCGGGCGTCCACGCGAACAACGTCGCGAAGAAGTCCGGCGTCGACGGCTTCCTCGTCGAGTCGGGCGCCGACGGGAACTTGATCACCCGCAATCGTTCGACCGACGCGAAGACCGGGTTCGATCTGCACGACGCCGCGACGCCGGGCGCCAACGTCGTGCTCGGCAATCAGTTCAAGAAGACCGATCCGTGACCGCGCGTCGGCGCGTCCGACGCTGCGGCGTCACTCGCGCCGGACGACGACGAGATTCGGCAACTCGTCGCGATCGCTGGTCACGCTCGGGAAGTGGACGGCGAGCACGTCGGCGACGATGCGCACCGCGTCACCGATCCCCTTTTTCAGCGACCCGCGGCGAACGCCGTCCAACAGCGCGCGCGTCGCGTTCGTCCACAGTTGCGGATCGACCTTCGCGCCGACCCCGGTGTCGCCGAGGACGACCGCGCAGCGCTCGAACAACGACACGAACACCAGCACGCCGGTGTTGCCCTGCGTCTCGTGGAGGCGCTGGCGCTGGAACTCCTGCATCGCCTGCTCTTGCGCCATCTCGGTCGCGCGCGACGCACTGACGAAGAAGCGCTTGAAGTCCGACAGCAACGCGGTCGACGCGAAGCCGAGGCCGAACATCGCGATCTGCGTCGCGAGCGTCATCACCGGATCGTGCCACGGCATCCACGGCATCGCCGTCACCGAGCCGGCGACGAAGAACACGAACCCCGCGAGCCAATTCGCGCCGGGGAAGCGATCCGACCGCTCGAGCACGACGACGACGATCTCGCCGCTGGTGCGCCGCTCGGCGGCGCGGACGACGTCGGTCAGCTCGTCGATGTCGGACGCACGCAATTGGCCGAGCGCGTCGTACTGCCGCTGACGGACGAGGGCTCGCAGCAGCAGGAACCCGAGGATCGTCAGCACGATCCCGCGGCAGATCACGCAGTACAGCAGCCACCACGGCGTCGCCGGCCCGTGCGCGGGAGCATCCCAATTCGGCGCTTGCGCGAGCACGAGCAGCGCGGACGCGTCCATCACCACTTCCCCGTCGCGCCGTGGGTGATGAGCGTGCCCGCCACCGGCGTCGCATCGCGCGACGCGGGCGCGCGCGGCGGCGCGACGACTCGCTTCCGCGCGAGCCACCCACCGAAGCTGCGCCACGACAGACCGAGCAGCACGAGGACGACGAGCGGCACGGTCCACGCGCCCCGCCGCGATCGGCTGAGGAACGACTGATCGAGCGGCGACGACTCGCCGACGGTCAGCGCGAGGATCGTCTCGGCTCCGACCTCGAGACCGCTGCGGAACCGACCCTCTTTGAACTCGGGCACGATCAGCTCGCGGACGATGCGACCGCGCGTGACGTCGTCGAGCGCCGGCGCGATCTCGGCCCCGGCGTGGATGTGGACCATCTGTTCGGATTGCGCGACGACGAGCAGCGCGCCGTTGTCGCGGTCACGACCGCCGACGCTCCAGCGTTCGGCGACGTCGCGCGCGAACGCGTCGATCGGCGCGCCGTTCAGCGACGCCACGGTCAGCACGACGACTTCGTGGTCGTGCGTGAGCTTCAGCGTCTCGAGCCGACGTTCGAGTTCCGCTTCGTCGCTCGGACGCAGCAGACGCGCGAGATCGGTCACCCAGCCGTCGTTCTCGACCGTCGACGCGTCCTGCGGCGCCGCCTGCACCGGCTGGACCGGACGCAGCGGTTGCAGCGACGACAGCGAGGCGAAGACGACGGCGACGAACCAGCTCATCGCGAACGGATCCCTGGAGCACGGACGACTGCGTACGGCGATCGCTGCGCTTCCGACGCGCGACGCCCCCCTACGGTTTCAGCTCACGTTTCCTTCATGCCGCGCACGAACGCGCGCAATCGATTCTTCAGCGACACGACGTGGAACGGCAGACCGCCTCGCACGCCGTACAGGTCGATCCCGCCCTTGACCGGATCGCGACGCGGATCGAGCGACTGCTTCAGCACGCGCTCCTTCGTCATCGGATACGGAGCTTCCGTCGCCTTGCCGATCGTGAAGCCGAGGCCGTACAGCAGGTCGAGGAGCTGCTCGGGCTTGCAGCCTTGCAGTGCGTACGGCCAGAACTCGATCAGCAGCGCGCACTGCGGGCTCGACGCCAGGACCTTCTTCATGCCGGCGAGCGCGAACCACTCGAAGCCCTGCGTGTCGATCTTGAAGAACCGCACGGGCCCGGTGACGAAGTCGTCCACCGGCGCGATCTGGATCGTCACGTTGGTGCCGTCGCCCATGTCCTTCGGCCGCTCGGCGCCGGCGACGACGCGGTTGTCGCCGAAGTTCTTCTTGCCGATCGCGATCTGCGCGGAGCCCTTCTCGGCGCCGGCCGCGACGCGATGCAGCACGCCCTTGCCCTTGCCGCCCCGCTTCGCGACGGCCTCCATCGCGCGCTTCATGTTGCGCTCGGCGACGTCGGCGATGCCGGGCACCGGCTCGAACGCGTGGACGTCGGCGCCGGCCATGATCGCTTGGACGGCGAACCAGCCGACGTTCGCACCGAGGTCGACGACGCGATCGCCGGGGCGCACGTGCTTCAGGAACAGCAGCGTCTCGTGATCCGCCCACGAGCCCTTCTCGATCGACGGGCCGATGATGAGGTCGTCCGCGAGGACGTCGAAATCGAGCCCGAGCGACGGGACGCGGACGGTCTTGGTCTTGAAGTCCATGGAGGTTCGCAACGCGGATGAAAAGGGCGGGAGTGTAACAGCGGGTGCGCCGTCCTCGGCGGGCGGCCCGGGAATCGCTCGCGGCCGGCCGTTCGTGTCCCTCGGGACCGAGGAGTTCGCCGCGGTTCGAAGCGCCTGCTACATTCCCCCGCCTTCGCGCAGCCTCCGTCTCCTCTCCCGGGATCCTCCGCATGCTCGAGCTCTCGTCGCTGACCGCAGACCAGGAACGTCAGATCGCCTCCGGCAAGCCGGCGGACGCCGCGCTCGCGCCGCTGTTCGCGGCCAAGAACACCGCCGCCGCACCCGCGATCGGCACGGTGATCGACGGGTTCAAGGTCGTCGAGGTCCTGTCGAAGCCCGGCCGACCGGTCACGCTGAAGGCCACGGCGGGCAACGGCGACGAGGTCGTGTTGAAGGCGTTGCCCGCGGACGCTGCGGCGCGAGCGCGAGCCGCGGCGGGCCAGGTCAAGCTGGCGCGCGTCAGCGACCCGAACTTGGCGCCACCGACCGCGTTCGCCTGCAGCGCCGACCACGCGTTCGTCGTCCGTCGCTTCGTGCCGGGCGTGTCGGTCGAAGCGGTGCTCGCGATCTTGCAGAAGGAAACGGTGCCGCCCGACTCGCCGACGTGGCGCCTCGCGGCCGGAGCCCGCGGCGGCGGCGCGAACGTCACCGGCGCGAAGGTCGTCTGCCGCATCGGGGAGCACGCGGCGAAGGCGCTTGCGGCCGCGGCGAAGGTCGGCGTGACGCACGGCGCGCTGAAGCCCGCGAACCTGATGGTCGACGACACGCTGCGCCCGATCGTGACCGACTTCGCGTGCGGCGTCGCGCGAGCGCCCTACGAAGCACCCGAGGTGCTCCAAGCGTCGGATCGCGCGGCGGCGCGCAACACCGCGGCGGCGGATCAATACGCGCTCGGCGCGGTGTTGTGGGAGTGCCTGACGCGACGGCCGGTGTTCGACGGCGACGCGAAGGCTCAAGAGCAAGCCACGCTGAAGCAGAAGCCCGACAGCCCGGTGAAGCACAACTTCAAGGCCGGGAAGGAAATGGAAGTCCTGACGCTGGCTCTGCTCGAGAAGGACCCGAAGGCGCGCTTCGCGACGATCGACGAGCTGATCGCCGATCTCGACCGCTACCACCGCAACGAACCGATCCAGCGCAAGGCGCCGGGTCTGTTCAAGAAGCTGTTCGGATGAGCGGGCTCACACGGCGCGGATTCCTGACGTCGACGATCACCGCGGCGGCCGCGACCGCGATGACCGGGACGCTGCGAGGTCGAACGATGGCGGAACCCTGGTTCAAGATTTCGCTCGCCCAGTGGTCGCTGCACAAGGCGCTCTACGCCGGCGAACTCGACGCGCTCGACTTCCCGAAGGTCGCGCGCGAGGACTACGGCTGCGACGGCGTCGAGTACGTCAACTCGTTCTTCAAGGACAAGGCGACGGACTTCGACTACCTCGCCGAGCTGAAGGCGCGCTGCGCGGAGCATCACGTCGAGAGCGTGCTGATCATGATCGACGGCGAAGGACATCTCGCCGACGAGGACGACGAGGCGCGACGCACGGCGATCGAGAACCACGTGCGGTGGATCGCGGCGGCGAAGTTCCTCGGCTGCCATTCGATCCGCGTCAACGTCGCGGGCGGCGGCAAGCCGGAAGAGCAGGCGGCGCGCGGAGCGGACTCGCTGCGGCGCTTGGCGCGGATCGGCGACCAGTACGCGATCAACGTCATCGTCGAGAACCACGGCGGTTGGTCGAGCAACGGCGAATGGCTGGCCGGAGTCATGAAGGCCGCGAACCACTCGCGCGTCGGCACGCTGCCGGACTTCGGCAACTTCCGGATGTCCGACCGTGAGGAGTACGACCGCTACCGAGGCGTCGAGTTGCTGATGCCGTACGCGAAGGGCGTGTCGGCGAAGTCGTGGGACTTCGGCGACGACGGCTTCGAGACGAAGATGGACTTCCCGCGC
>JAEUIB010000807.1 GCA_016795255.1 Planctomycetota bacterium | reverse complement strand
CCCGTGCCGTACGCGTTGGCTTGGAACGACTGAGGAACGGCCGTGGCCGCGATGTCGATGCGGTTGTTCTTCGCGACGTTGTTCTTGAACTGCATGTTCGCGTTGCCGAGCCGGAAGCCCTCGCCCCAGTTCTTCAGCGCGACGTTGTTCGAGACCATACCGAGCACGTCCATGTCGAAGCCGTCGACCGCGTTGCCGATCGCCGTGTTGCCGATCACTTCCGACTGCTGCAGGGACAGGCGGAAGCCGTCGCCGTGGCAGTTCTTCGCGGTGTTGCCGATGACGTCGAAGGACGTCCCGCCGAAGTAGAACGCGCTGGATGAACTACTGACCCGGCCGCAGCGTGAGGCGACGTTCTTCTTCGCGATCGAGTTGGCCGAGAACGCGTAGATCCCGTTGCCACCGATGTCGTTCAGCACGTTCGACTCGATGAGCGCGCCTCCTCCGCTGACGTAGATCGCGTCCTCGAACGAACCGATGCCGGTGATCTTGTTCTTCGCGATCACGGCGTTCATGCCGGACACGTAGACGCCGTCCGAGCGCACGTCGGTGATCGTGTTCGACGTGATTTCCGCGTTGTCGCCGCTCGAGTTGATCGCGCCGCCCGCGAACACACCCGTGATCTTGTTGCCGCGGATGACGGCGTCGGCGAAGCCGACCTGGATCGCGATGGTGTCGATGCGGCGGATCGTGTTCAGCTCGACCCGCGGGCGCGAACCGGACACGTTGATTCCTTGGCCGCCGGACGAGATCGTGTTCTTGCGGATGACGATGTCGTCCCCGTTCGCCAGGATCCCGCTCGCCGTGGCACCTTCGATCACGTTGTTCTCGGCGTGAAGCTTCGCCCCCGGCGCGGCCAGGACACCGTAGGTGCAGCCTTCGAAGCGGCAGCTCTTGACGACCGCGTCGGGCTGCTCGATGTACACGCCATAGTCGGCGGCGTTGACGATGCGCAGCTTCTCGAGACGGGCGCGGACTCCCTTGACGTGGACACCGGCGCCTGGCTTGCCGGCGCCCGCGCTCGACGCGTGACGGATCGTGAAGCCACGCACGACGACGTCGTCACCCTGAATGGTCAGGCCCTGGCCGTCGGGGCTGCCGTTCGCGAGGCGCGCGTCGATGATCACGACACCGGATGCCTTCAGCGTGAGGCCGTCGAGGCTGCTCGCGATGTTGGGCGTCTCTTCGTAGACGCCGGCCTTCACGGTGACGGTGCCGCCGGCGCCGGCGGCGTTGATGCCGGCCTGGATCGTCGGATACTGGCCGTTCTTCTGGACGACGACGTTGGCGGCGTGTGCCGAGCTACCGACGAGCGCGGCGATGGCGGAAACCACGAGGAAGCGCGAGTTCATGGGGGGTGCTCCTGAAAGTGCCCAAAGGGAGCAATCCGGGCAGGAGCCAAAGCGTCACGCCGCCGTCCCCACGAATCGGGGAACGGCGGCGTGAGACTCTCGAACAGCGATGGAACTCAGGGAGCGGTGGCGAGTTCCGCGTTGCTCCCCGCGAGCCCGAACGGACCGGCCGGGTCGTCGATCCAAACCTGGAAATACACGGTGAATCCGGTCGGCACACCGGCCGGCCAGACCCCGGGCAGCGTCCAGCTCCCGGCGCCGTCGGTGACCAGACCGGCGAGGACGACCTGCGGCGTCGGGACCAGCACGCCGCCGTAGAACGGCGCGTTGACGGCGCTCAGCCCGAGCACGAGCGCAGAGACGGCGTTGGGCCGCGCGTTCTGCAGCTTCAGCGTGATCGGCGTGTTGGCGACCAGGGTGCCGTCACCGTCGAACACCGGAACGCCGCTCGAGCCGGCCAATCCGAGACCGAGGTCGGTCCACGGCTCGGGGATGCCGAGCACCGACGTCGCGACGCGGTAGTTGGCGAACGGAGCGTCGACGACGAAGTCGGAGAACGCGAGCAGCGTCGAACCCTGCGCCAGCGGCGCGAGCGCCGTGAACGCCTCGGGCGCGAGGTCGTCCGCGACCACGACGCCGCTCGGGTCGAGGACCGTGCCCAGCTCCGACACGCGAGCCGCGTACACGTCGGTGCGGTGGTCGTGGAGACCCTCGGCCATGCGGCTGTCGTGCCACGCGACGACGAACTGGTCCCCGTCCCACGCGATCGACGGCGCGACCTGCGAGTACGAAGCGGTCGACACGTTGAACACCGCGCCGAGCGGCGTGAGATCGAGCGAGTACGCCCGAGCGACGACGTTCTCGGCGAACTGGTACGACGGCCCGCTGTGCCACGTGACCATCAGCGTGTTCGCGGACGCGGCGACGCGTGGCAGTTGGTTGTAGACCGACGACGACACCGTCGAGGCCTGCGTTCCGGGCACGTTGTTCACGCTGACCTTGCGCAGGAAGACGTCGCACCACGGATTGTCGTGCGACCAATTGCGCTGCCACGTGACGAGGAACCCGCCGTCGAACGCGATCACCTGCTGATCGATGGCGTACGTCGCACCGACGAGGACCGATGCGGCATCGAGGACGCTGCCCGTCGAAGCGCTGACGCGCCGCGAGTAGACCTCGACGAACTGGTAGTAGGTCGGGTTGTTCAGAGCCGTGACCAAGAACACGTCGCCCTGCGCGGCGCAGTCGCTGCGCGAACCGTTCATGACGTGGATCGGCGCGACGTCGATCGGCGACAGCGCGGCATCGAAGCGCCGCGCCTTGACGCCGGTGTTCGTGTCCCACGCGATCAGCCACAGCGAACCGTTCCATGCCGCATTCGGATTCAGCACGTCGGCGCCGGCGGCGACCTCGACCGGTCCGCCGATCGGCTGACCCGCGCTGTCCGTGAGTTGCGCGAGGACGCGCTGCTGGCCGGACGTGCGGCTCTCGAACACGATCAAGCTGCCGTCGTTCGGGGCTCCGGTGACGTCCGCGGACAACTGCGATGGCGCACCGTTCGATGCGCAGCCGCGCGCCGTGGCCGTCCCGTTCGCGTGGACCTTCGCTGCGTAGATGTCCGTCGGCGCGAAGCTGCCGCCAGCGCGCGTGTCCTGCCATACCGCGAGCGAGCCACCGTTCGCCAGCGCGGCGAGCGCCGGAGTGCCTTGGCTCGGTCCGACCGGATCGATCGCGAAGCCGTTGAAGTCGAGCACCGCGCCCGCGGTGGAGACGCGGCACGCATTGACGAAGTAGCCGTTCGTCTCGGGCTCACGGAACACCGCGACCCACTGGCCGCCGTCCCAACCGACGTCGGGGTTGACGCCTTGGAAGCCGTAGCCGTTCGTGTCGTACAGCGCGTCGCCCGTCGGTCCGTCGAGGACCGCGCCGGCCTGCGTGACGCGCGTGCCGTACACCTTGCTCGCGCCGCCGACGCAGCACGGGTTGTAGCGGTCCCAGACGACGTAGAAGTCCGTGCCGTTCGTCGCGACGGCGGGCGTGACTTCGTAGTCGAAGTGGTTCGCGACGTTGAACGATCCACCGATCGAGCTCAGCGACGCGTTCGCGAATTGACCGCGGATGTCGTCCTGACCGCTGCTGCTCCATTGCGACCACACGACGAAGTAGCGGTTGCCGGCGAACGTCGCGCGGCCGTTGACCGGTGTCGCGGGCGAGCCAGGCGTCGTCGCGATCACCTTCGGCGTCGTGTCGACGAGAACTCCCGCGGACGAGATGCGCGCCGCGCGGACTTGGGCCTGCGCGCCGGAGAAGCCGGTCCAGAACACCGTCCAGTTCGAACCATCGCTGGCGACGTCCCAGAAGTACGAGGGCGCCTGCCCGAGATCGACGGCCACGACAAGGGCCGGGTCGTCCAGCACCGTGCCATCGGTCGCGATGCGCGCGGCTTCGATGCCGTACGCGTAGATCGATCCGGCGATCGCTTGCGACGACCACGCGACGAGCCACTGCGTGCCGTTCCACGCGACGCGCGGTTTGCTCTGATCGGCGGCCGCCTGCGTCACGAGGATCGGCGTCGCGTCGAGCAGATTGCCGTCGGCGTCGTACCGCGCCGCGTAGATGTCGAAGCCGCTCTGCGCAGAAGCTTGCCATCCCGACGGATCGACGCGCTTGTCCGACCACACGACGAGCGTCTGCGCGCCGCCGCGACAGGCCGCCGGGAACTCCTGCGTTCCGAACGCCGGCGCCGCAGCCGAATCGCCGGGCAACAGCGCCGGTGGCGAGACGGAAAGCTGCGCGAACGCGGATGCGCAGACGGTGAGTGACGCGAACAGGCTCGACGCGATGATCCTCGACATGATCTCCTCCGACGACCGGATGTACGGACGAAGGAGTGGTGCATCCTGCGTGCCACTGGGCGATTCATCTCGATTCCGAACGAACCGTCTGCCGCCGAGACGAACACCGACCGCAAGTCGGGTGCGTACGACGGAACTCGGGTTCGCGAGTGGGTGCGACTCCGCGGGGTGGTGCGGGAGATCGCCTGACGCGACGGTCGATCAGGCGACCGCGAGGATCGTGTCCAACGCGGTGTCGAGGTCCCGTTCGCCGACCAGTGCGATCACGTCGCTCTCGTCGGGCGCCGGGCGTTCAAAGGTCTTCCGGAAGCGCTCGAAGACGCCGGCGTCCGCATCGCTGATCGCGTCCGGGTCGCGCGCTCGTCGTGCGAGCCGCTCGCGAATCACGCTCTCGGGCACGTCGAGGTGGACGAACCGCACG
>JAEUIB010000769.1 GCA_016795255.1 Planctomycetota bacterium | reverse complement strand
CGCCCTTCGTCAGCGGCGAGTGGACGTCGATGACTTCGCCGTCGACTTTGACCGCGAGCGCCTTCTTGCCGTCCTTCAGCGCGTTTCGCAGCTCGGCGGCGGGAGTGCCGGCCGGAAGGGTCGCGCGCCACCCTTCCCGTCGGCACTCCCGCCGCCGAGCTGCGGAACGCGCTGAAGGACGGCAAGAAGGCGCTCGCGGTCAAGGTCGACGGCGAAGTCATCGACGTCCACTCGCCGCTGACGAAGGGCGGCAAGGTCGAGTCCGTGCTGCCCGGCACGAAGGACGGCCTGGACGTCATTCGGCACACGGCCGCGCACGTCCTCGCGCAAGCCGTCGCGCGCCGCTTCGGCAAGGACAAGGTCGAGTTCGCGATCGGCCCGGTCACCGACGACGGCTTTTACTACGACTTCGACGTCGATCGCCCGTTCACGCCCGAAGACCTCGAGGCGTTCGAGAAGGAGATGGCGAAGATCGTCGGCGAGGACCTGCCGCTCTCGCGCGTCGAAGCCAAGTCGAAGGCCGACGCGCTGCGCATCCTCGAGCAGTCGGGCCGCGCGAAGTTCAAGAAGGAGATCGTCAACGACCTGCCGGCCGACGCGGTCGTGTCGTTCTACTCCCAAGGCGAGTTCACGGACCTCTGCCGCGGCCCGCACCTGCCGTCGACGGGCAAGGTCGGCAGCGCGTTCAAACTACTCTCGGTCGCGTCCGCGTACTGGCGCGGCGACGAGAAGCGCGAAACGCTGCAGCGCATCTACGGCACGGTGTTCCACGACAAGAAGCAGCTCGACGAGTTCGTCCGCCTGCGCGAGGAAGCGAAGAAGCGCGATCACCGCGTGCTGGGCAAGGAACTCGGTCTGTTCCATTTCTCGCAGGAGCACTCGGGCCACGCGCTTTGGCTACCCAAAGGCATGGTCTGCTGGCGTGCTCTCGAGGAATTGATGCGCGAGAAGCTGCGCGCGCGCAACTACGTCGAGATCAAGACGCCCGTGCTTCTCGACAAGACGGTATGGAAAATCACCGGCCACTGGGACCACTACCGCGACAACATGTTCTTCATCCAGCCGCACGCGCTGGAGCAGAAGCCCGACGAAGAGCCGCGCTACGGCATGAAGCCGATGAACTGCCCGGGCTCGGCCATGGCGTTCCGCCAGGACCTGCGCAGTTATCGTGAACTCCCGCTGCGCCTCGCCGAGTTCGGCCTGTGCCATCGCTTCGAGAAGTCCGGCGTCATGTCCGGCATGACGCGCGTCCGCTCCTTCACGCAGGACGACGGCCACATCTACTGCACGCCGGAACAGCTCGACGGCGAGATCGAATCGCTGGTCGCGTTCGTCAGCGACGTCTACCGCACGCTCGGCTTCGAAGACATCAAGCTGTTCTTCGCGACGCGTCCGAGCTCGTCGACCGGCTCCGACGAAATGTGGGCGACCGCCGAGAACGCGATCGCGTCGACGCTGAAGCGCCTCGGCCTGAAGTATGAATTGGCGCCCGGCGACGGCGCGTTCTACGGCCCGAAGGTCGACTTCAAAGTCCTCGACTCGCTGAAGCGCGAATGGCAGCTCGCGACGATCCAAGTCGACTTCGGTCTCGCCGAGAAGTTCGACCTCAACTACATCGACAGCGACGGCCAGCAGAAGCGCCCAGTCGTGCTGCATCGCGCGATCCTCGGCTCGTTCGAACGCATGTTCGGCATCCTCATCGAGCACTACGGCGGCGCCTTCCCGCTGTGGCTCTCGCCCGAGCAAGTCCGCGTCGTGCCGGTCTCCGAAGAACGTCACGAAGTCGCGTGCCGCAACGTGCTCGACCGCCTGAAGGCCGCCGGCCTGCGCGCGAGCGTCGACCTACGCTCGACCAAGATGGGCGCGAAGGTCCGCGAAGCCACGATGTCGAAGGTCAACTACATCCTCGTCATCGGCGACCGCGAGGCCGAGACGAACAGCGTGTCCGTGCGCCGCCGCGACGGCCAGAACGTCGGCACGATGACCGTCCACTCGGTCATCGCCGCACTGCAGCGCGAGGCCCAGACGCGCGCGATCCAGCCGGTCCTCGCGCCGCCGCTGTCGCCGGCGCCGTCGTCGCCGGAAGCCGCGGCCCCGACCGCGAGCGCCGCGTCGAAGGGCGGCGTCATGCGCGCCGTCCGACTGACGGGCGTCGGCGAAGCCAAACTGCTGCGCGACGTCCCGATCCCCGAGCCGGGCCCCGGCCAAGTCCGCATCAAGGTCATCGCGGCCGGCATCTGCGGCACCGACAAGCACCTGTGCGCCGGCGACGCGACCGTCATCGAAAAAGCCAAACCGCCGCGCACGCTCGGCCACGAGTTCTGCGGCGAGATCGACACGCTGGGCGCGGACGTCCGCGGCCTCGCGCCCGGCGATTACGTCACCGCCGAGATGCACGTCGTCTGCGGCTCTTGCTACCCGTGCCGCACCGGCGCCGGCCACGTCTGCGAGAACACGGTCATCTGCGGCCTCCACGCCGACGGCAGCTTCGCCGACTACGTCGTCGTCCCGGCGTCGAACGTGCTGAAGCTCGACCGCGACGCGGTGCCGCCGAAGATCGGCGCGTTCCTCGACGCACTCGGCAACGCCGTCCACACCGCGTCGGCGACGAACGTGCCGGGCCGCAGCATCGTCGTGCTCGGCTACGGCCCGATCGGCGCGATGACCGCCGCGGTCGTCGAGTTCATGGGCGCCGCGCAAGTCTTCGTCACCGAGGTGCACCCGTACAACCTCGCGCAAGCGCAGGCGTGGGCCGCGAAGGCGAACGCGAAGCATCCGCGCGGCCTCGAGCGCGTCGTCGTCCTCGACGTCGGCAACAAGGAGAAGCGCGCGGCCGCGGTCGAACTCATCAAGCAGCGCACGAACGGCGGCGCCGACGCGGCGCTCGAGATCTCGGGCCATCCGGACGCGATCAACGACGGCCTCGCGATGCTGCGCTGGGGCGGCGAACTCGCCGAACTCGGCATCGGCAAGGAAAAGGCGCTGACGCTCCACGACTGGAACGGCGACGTCGTGTTCAAGGGTCGTACGGTGAAGGGCATCATCGGCCGCCGCATGTACGACACGTGGTATCAAATGCTCGGCCTGCTGCGTGCCGGCCTCGACGTCGAGCACATCGTCACGACGGAAGCGTCGCTCGACGACTTCGATACCGCGATGGCGAAGTTCCGCCGCAACGAAACGATGAAGGTCGTCCTGTACCCCGGCAAGTGAGCCGAGCCACCTGACGCGAGCCCAGTCCGTCGAGCCAGCAAGCGCGAGGAGTCCGCATGTTCACCGATTCGTTCAAGACCCGCATCGAAGCCACGCTGAAGCAGATCCGCGACGACGGCGTCCACAAGGACGAGCGCATCATCGAGTCGCCGCAGGGCGCGACGATCAAGGTCGGCGGCCGCGAGGTCCTGAACTTCTGCGCGAACAACTACCTCGGCCTGTCGAGCCACCCGGAGCTCGTCGCGGCTGCGCACCGCACGCTCGACGAGCGCGGGTACGGAATGTCGTCGGTCCGCTTCATCTGCGGCACGCAGGACATCCACCGTGAGCTCGAATGCCAGCTCTCGGGCTTCCTCGGCACCGAGGACACGATCCTCTACACGTCGTGCTTCGACGCGAACGGCGGCGTGTTCGAGACGCTGCTCACGGCCGACGACGCGATCATCACCGACAAGCTGAACCACGCGTCGATCATCGACGGCGTGCGGTTGTGCAAGGCGCAGCGCTTCGTCTACGACCACGCCAACATGGCCGACCTCGAAGCGAAGCTGATCGAGGCCAAGGGCTGCCGCGACAAGCTGATCGTCACCGACGGCGTATTCTCGATGGACGGGGACCTCGCGCCGCTGCCGAAGATCTGCGACCTCGCCGAGAAGTACGGCGCCGCGGTGCTCGTCGACGACTCGCACGCGACCGGCTTCATCGGCAAGACCGGCCGCGGCACGCACGAGCACTTCGGCGTCCAGAAGCGCATCGACGTGCTGACGGGCACGCTCGGCAAAGCCCTCGGCGGCGCGTCGGGCGGCTACATCTCGGGCCGCGCTCCGTTCATCCAACTGCTGCGCCAGCGCTCGCGCCCGTACCTGTTCTCGAACTCGGTCGCGCCGTCGATCGTCGGCGCGACGCTGAAGTGCCTCGAGTTGCTGACGAAGTCGACCGAGCTCCGCGATCGCCTCGAGAAGAACGCGCTGCGCTTCCGCGAGGGCATGACGAAGGCCGGCTTCGACCTGAAGCCCGGCTTCCACCCGATCTGCCCGGTCATGCTGTACGACCCGATCAAGGCCGGTCACATGGCGCGCGAGCTGCTC
>JAEUIB010000713.1 GCA_016795255.1 Planctomycetota bacterium | reverse complement strand
CTCGGCACGACGATGCCGCTGGATCCGACCAACAACACCAGCGCGACGATCGACAACCGTGCGCCGCGGACGCGACGCCGTGCCAATGCGCGTTCAAGGGGATTCATCGAGCACCTCCCCTTCGCGCGGCCATTCGGCTTCGACGACGAACTCGAATTGCTCGGATCGTTCGACGGACATCGCGCTCAGTTCGATCAAGCGGCAGCGCGCTCCGAGGTCCTGCGTCAGTCGCGACATCAGCGCGTGGACGCACTCGTCGGCCTCGAAGTCGCCCGCGGCGACGCGACCCATGATGTCGACGACCGCGCTCTCGCCTTCGAAGCTGCGGCTGCGGATCGACGTGATGCGCGCGATCTCGGGCACGACCGTCGCGAGTTCGGCCATGATCGCCGCCAAGTCCATGCGCTCGTTGACGAGCTGCTGGACGAGGTCACGGCGAGCGATGTGCTCTTGCACGTCGGCGAGAACCTCGGCGTGTCGCGCGACGTCCGCCTCGAGCGCGCGACGGTCGGATTCGATCCGCGCGACTTCCGACGCGGTGTGTCGGGCTTCGTCGCCGCAGCGCTTCGCGGTGAAACCCGCGGAACCGATGGTGGCCAGGACGAGCGCCGCCGCGGCGAGACCGCGCAAGCGGCCGGCACGGCGATGACCGAGCTCGGGAGGCAGCAACTCGAGGCTCTTCGATCGTCGATTGCGCGCCATCGACAGGATCGCCTGCGCCTCGAGCGGATGGTCCGCACCGTCCGACGCGTCGATCGACGCGGGCATGCCGAGACCTTGCTCGAGCGCCGCTCGGACGCCGTCGGGATCGGTCGGCACGTGGCCGACGACGCGCACCGAGCAGACGTCCTGACCGCGATTGCGTTCGCGGAAGTACATGCACGAGCGCCGGACTTCTTCGGTCAGCACCGTCGCCAGATGCTCCGGATCGGTCGGGACCGACACTCCGAGCACGCGCAGTTGGACGACGCGGGAACCGACGTGGACGGCGACGGCGAATCCGAAACGGCGCGCGAACACGATCGCTCGCGCATCGGTGTCGCTGCCGTCCGTGGCCACGAGTTCGTCGATCGCTCGCAGCAGCGCGACGAGGGGAGCGGCGACGACCGAGGACACCGCCACGCGATGGCGCGATAGTCCCTGGACCAGTGCGAGCACGGCCGATTCGCGTGCAGCCGATACGAGGCGCAGCGTCGTCGACGAACCGGCCCTGCTGCCCTCGTCGACGTGCGCCAACAGCAGATCGTTCGAAGGCAGATGGGTTTGGCGAGCGACGTCGCGCTGGACGAGGCCGAGCAGATCGAGGCCGCGCAGCGGCGGAGTCTCCAGGACGAGCTGCTCGGTCCATGCGACCGGGAGACCGATCGCAATCGTCGTGGCACCGTGCTCGACCAGGAACGGACCCAGGCGTTCCGCCAGGGCGCGTGCCACGTCGGCATTGCGCCCGTCGCCGGTGTCGTCGAGCGCGAGCGATGCGACGGCCCGCACAGGCCGATCTCCACGATCGGACCTGAACAGATGGGCCGAAGCGCCGTCGAGGAGCAGCACGGCGGGCCCGCGGAATGCAGTAGCCGGTGGCACGGCGGACATCGCAACTCCGGAGTAAGGGTTCGGGATCCCTTCGGAGTCTCGGCGGGCGGAACTTGAGTCGTTCCCGGCGTTTCCGGGCCGTGTTCCACGCGGAATGGAACGCCGATTGGCACGCGGAACGGAACGGGGCGCGACACGCGGCGGTCGATTGCGATGCGACGGCCCCCCGATCGGGCCGATCGCGCCGACCGGTCAGATCGACATTTTCGTCGACTTGACCGCGACGAGCGGCGCCTTGCCCGGGGGGTTCGCGACGAATCGCGAACCGAACCCGTCGTTTTGCAGCTTGGTGTCGTTCGGCAGGTAGCCGGCGCCGACCAGGATCGTGAATGCGGTGCGGATGTTGGCCGGCAGCGCCGGTTGGGTCGGTGAGCGGTTCAGGTTGTACGACGTGATCGCCGCGTTCCAGATCGCGATGCGAGCGAGCGTGACCTCGCGCCGGACCGGGATGACGTTGACCAGCACGTCGAGGTCGTCGCCGCCGCCGTTCGCCTTGTCGGCGCCATAGCTGCGGATGCGCAGCGTCGACGCGTTCAAGCGCGTGAGGACGAGCGTCGAACCGTACGCGTCCTCCGAGAACTTCGCCGTGCCCTGCGACGAAGCCGCGAAGCCGTCGACGACGTACGGCCCCGCCCAGCCCGTGACGTTCGGATTCGTCGTCAGCGCGGTCAACGACGTCGGCAACACCATCGTGTCCTGGAAGTACGCGTACGCGGCGTCCGACACCTGCTGCAGCCGGGACGCCGTGGCTTCGTTGCGCTCCTGCTTGACGATCGACGTCGCGACCGGCGCGACCATGCCCGCCAGCAGCGCGAGGATCGCGACGACGATGACGATCTCGACCAGGGAGAATCCGCGCGTGGACGGATGCTTCTTCATCGCTTGATCGCTCCGAACAGCCGGAACAGCGGCAACAGCGTTGCGAACACGACGAAGCCGACGGTCGCTCCCGCGACGATCAGCACGGCCGGCTCGAGGATCGCGACCAGGCGCTTGGTGGTCGACTTGACTTCGCGGTCGTACAACGCGGCGACGTGCGCGAGGGCCTCGTCGAGCGAACCGGATCGTTCACCGACGCGCACCATGCGTGGCACGAGCGGCTCGATCTCGCGCGACGTCCGCAGCGCGTCCGACAACGGCATGCCGTCGGTGACGTGCGTCATCACGACGTCGATGTCGCGCGCGATCGCGGCGTCGCCGCACGAATCGCGAGCGAGTTCGAGCGCGGTCATCACCGGAGCTCCGGCGCGGTGGAGCGTGCGGAACTGCGAGACGAATCGCGCCGACGCGAGCTTGCGACGCAACGGTCCGACCAACGGCAGTCGCATCAGCATCGAGTCGATCGCGCGCCCGCCGCCGGGCGTTCGTCGCACGAGCACGAACGCGGCGACGCAAGCGATCACGCCGAGCACGATCAAGCCGCCGTGGTTCCGGACGACCGCCGCGATGCCGAGCAGGATCTGCGTCGGCCGCGGCAGCTCGACCCGCGCTCCTTCGAAGACCGTGATCAGCTTCGGCAGCACGAACGTGATCATGAACACGACGAGGCCGGTGACGGCGACCGCGAGCACGCACGGATACGCGAACGCCGCGCGCACCTGGCTCTTCACCTGCTGATCCCATTCGAGTTGTGCGAGCAGGCGCTCGAGCACGGTGTCGAGCGCACCGGCGCTCTCGCCGGCTCGGATCGACGACACGTACGAACGCGAGAACACGTTCGGGAAGCGGGTGATCGCGTCCGACAGATTCGTGCCGCCCTCGACGTCGCTGCGGATCCGCGCGGTGATCGCGCGCATGCGGGCGTCGAGCATGCCGTGTTCGATCTCGAGCAGCGATTCGGCGAGCGGAACGCCTGCGGCGTAGAGCAACTGGAGGCGGTCGGTGAAGTCGATCAACGATTGGCGCGGCACCGACCATGACGATCGCGTGCTCCGCGCCGCGTCGCTGACCTTGACGATGCGGGCCAGCGTGAGGCCTTGGCGCTCGAACTCACGAGCGAGGTCGGCTTCGTCCGCCGCCTCGTGAGCGACGGTGATCAGGCGGCCATCCTGGCGCACCGCTTTGGCCTTGAACGTCGGCATCGCCGTCCTCCGTCAGTCGACCACGCGGGTCACGCGCAGCACTTCGGCGGACGTGGTGAGGCCGGCGCGCACCTTGGCGCGGCCGTCGACGATCATCGGCTCGAACCCGCGGGCCGCGGCCTTCGCGCGCAGCGCAGCGCCGTCGCCGTGGGTCAGCAGCACGCGCTTGCACTCGGCGTCGGGCTCGAACAGTTCGTAGATGCCGAGCCGGCCGCGATAGCCGGAGTTCGAGCACTGCGCGCACCCGCGGCCGCGCGCGACGCGAGGCGGCGGCGCGCCGTCGAACAGGACGTGATCGTGATCGTCGGCGGGCACCTCTTCGCTGCAGGCGCGGCAGACCCGTCGCACGAGTCGCTGCGCGAGCACGCCGGCGAGCGACGCCGACAACAGGAACGGCTCGATCCCCATCTCGACGAGGCGCGGCGCGGCGCCGAGCGCATCGTTCGTGTGCAGCGTCGCCAGGACCAAGTGGCCGGTCAGCGACGCGCGCAACGTGATGTCCGCGGTCTCACGATCCCGGATTTCGCCGACGAGCATGACGTCGGGGTCCTGGCGCAGCAGCGACCGCAAGCCCTCGGGGAATCCGAAGCCGATCGACAGATCGACCTGCGATTGCCGCACGAGCGGGATCTCGGCCTCGATCGGATCCTCGATCGTCGCGACTTTGCGTTCGAGCGCGTCGATCGACGCGAGCAGGCTGTAGAGCGTCGTCGTTTTGCCGGAGCCGGTGGGACCGGTGACGAGCAGCAATCCGTACGGCAGATCGGCGATCGCCTTCAGCCGATCGAGCATCGGCGTCGGCAGGCCGAGCTGATCGATGCGCGTCGCGGCGGACGAGCGATCGAGGATGCGCAGCACCGTGTTCTCGCCGTGGCGCGTCGGGATCGTCGACACACGCAAGTCGATCGCGCGGCCCGCGATCTCGGTGCGGAACCGGCCGTCCTGCGGCCGCCGATGCTCGGCGATGTCGAGTTGGGCGAGCACCTTCACGCGCGCGACGACGGCGGTACCGGATTCGACGGGCAGCATCTCGACCGAGCGCAGCATGCCGTCGACGCGGAAGCGGAGGCGCACGAGGCGCTCCTCGGGCTCGATGTGGACGTCGGTCGAGCCCTCGCGGAGCGCACGAACGAGGATCGCATCGAGTTGCGCCGCAGCACCCTCGGCCGCCATGCTCGTGACGGACTTCTGGTCCTTCTGCGCGGGTGCGAGGCGCAGCAGCGCGCGGATCTCGCTCTCCGTCGCCGCGAGCACTCGCAGCGGCTTCTTCAGTTGCCGCTGGATCGTGTCGAGGACGTTGACGTCCGACGGTCGCGCCATCGCCAGCACGACCATCCCTTTCTCTTCGCGCAGCGGCACCGCGGCGACTTGCGTCAGGAAGTCGACGTCGAGCGCGAAGCGCGCGAGCGGTTCGACGACCTCGTCTTGCAGCCGCACGAACGGCACGCCGAGGTCGTCGGCGAGCAGGTGCGCGAGGTCCTCTTCGCGCACGAACGCGAGTCGCAGCAGCACTTGGCCGACGTTCTCGCCGGTCCGCTTCTGCTCTTCGAGAGCGAGTTCGAGCTGAGCCGCGGTGATGCGACCCATCTCGACCAAGCGGTCGCCGAGACGCTTTCGCGCCTTGTCGCCGACCTGCGGCACGGTGGGAGAGTTGGTGTTCGTGTGGGGCTCGGGCACGGACGAGTCTCGCTCGGTGGGCGTAGGGAGCGGAGCAGGCTCACCGCGAGGGACGCCCCGCGGCGACGGAGCGACCGCCGTCCGGTCAGTCGATGAACAGTCCGATGTCGTCGCCGCCGAGCGTCGTCGACTTCGCGCCCGTCTCGAGCGTTCGGTTCGGGCCGGCGGAGATGACCCAGACCCGCTCCTTGCCGTTGAAGAACCCGTTCACGTTGACGAGGTACGCCGATCCCCACGGATCCGACGGCGTCTCGGCGAGGTACGGGCCGCGCCAATTGCGCACCGAGAACGTGTCGTTGGTCAGGAAGTCGTCGGTCGATCCGACGGCGCCGTCGGCGAAGTCGTTCTGCGTCGGCAGGTCACCCTTGCTCGCGAGGAAGTGGAACTCCTTGAGCCCGTTCTTCCCGGTCGGCGCGAAGCCGGTGTCCTTCATGTACTGCGTCAGCGCCGTGGCCAGGCGGTTGACCGTCGCTTGGGCCGACGACTTCTTCGCGTCGTCCAATTCGTTGGTGACGATCGGAACGAGCACGCCGGCGAGAGCGACGATGATCGCGACGACGACGATCATCTCGATGAGCGTGAAGCCACGGGCAAGACGGTTCATGGAAGGCGATCTCCTGCGAAGCCAATGCGGAGCACGATGCGATGCACGCGTTCGCAGAGTTATTCGCCGGACCACCCGGGGGACTTGAGCGGGTTTCGCGATTGAACGGATGTCGTCGAGCGTGGGTTGAACTCGGTGAACCGGATCGACGGCAAGAGTCGATGGGTTCGTCGAGAAACGTCGGCGCGCGAGCGCGGACGACGAGCGCGAAGGGCCCGTTCGCCGACTCGGTCGTCCACGGAACCGGGGGGACGGACCCCGTGGTCCGCCCCCCCGGCACGGGATCGTTCAGGTTGCGTCAGTCGTCGGCGCCACCGCCGTCGTCGGTCGCCGGAGCGGGCTCGTCGGCCCCTTCCGAAGCACCGTCCGCGTCCGGAACCGGTGCGGCCTTCGGCGGCGGCTTGACCTTGTCCTTCAGTTCCGGAGGCAGCGGCTTCGTGCCGCGGCACTTCGGGTAACGCGAGCAACCGAGGAACGGGCCGCGCTTGCTGAACCGGACGACCATCTTCGGGGCTTGGCACTTCTCGCAAGCGACGTCGACCAGCATCGGCCGGATCGGCTTGCCTTCGGCGTCGACCGAGCACGTGTTCTTGCACTTCGGCCAGCCCGAGCAGCTCATGAAGCGCCCGCGCTTGCCGTTGCGGATCACCATCGGCTTGCCGCACTTCTCGCAGACTTCGTCGGTCGGCTCGGGCGGCGCCGACGGGGCGGCCGGAGTGCCGTCGGCCGACGTGCGCTCGATGTACTTGCACTCGGGGTAGCCCGAGCAGCCCTTGAACCGGCCGAAGCGGTTCATGCGCAGCAGCATCGGCTTGCCGCACTGCGGGCACTTCTCGCCCTCGACCTCGACGGCCTTCAGGTTCTTCATGTCGACCTTGGCCTTGCCGAGGTCGGACTCGAGCGTCGCGTAGAACGACTTCATCAGGCCGAGGGACTTACCGCTCGATTCCTTCTCGGGCGCGGCTTCGATCTCGTCGAGCTTGGACTCGAGTCCCGCCGTGAACTCGAGGTCGACGATCTCGGGGAAGTGCTTCACCAGCGAGTCGTTGACGACTTCGCCGAGCTCGGTCGCGAAGAACTTGCGCTCGGCGAGCTTCACGTAGCCGCGATCCTGGATCGTCGAGATGATGCTCGCGTACGTCGACGGCCGGCCGATGCCGTTCTTCTCGAGCGTCTTCACCAGCGACGCTTCCGAGTAGCGCTGCGGCGGCTGCGTGAAGTGCTGCGACTTCGCCAGGTTGACGAGGTCGAGCGGATCGTTCGCGACGAGCGGCGGCAGCACCTGCTCGTCCTCGCTCTTCTCGAAACCCGTCAAGCGCAGGAAGCCGTCGAACACGAGCGTGCGGCCGCGCGCGCTGAACGTGTACGCGCCGGCGGCGATCGACACCGACGTCTGATCGAACTCCGCGTTCGCCATCTGGCACGCGACGACGCGTTCCCAGATCAGCGTGTAGAGGCGCAGTTGATCCTTGTTCAGGTACTGAGCGACCGCATCGGGCGTCCGCGTGATGTCGGTCGGGCGGATCGCTTCGTGCGCTTCCTGCGCGCCCTTGCGTGCCGCGAACAGGTTCGCCTTCTCCGGCAGGTACTTCTTGCCGAACTGCTGCTCGATGAACTGCCGCGTCGCGCCGATCGCGTCGTTCGACAGGCGATACGAGTCGGTACGCATGTACGTGATGAGACCGACGCTGCCCTCGGCGCCGACCTCGACGCCTTCGTAGAGCTGCTGCGCGATCATCATCGTCTTCTTCGCCGAGTAGCGCAGACGCACCGACGCCTGCTGCTGCAGCAGCGACGTCGACAGCGGCGGGGCCGCCTTCACCGACTTGCGCTTCTGCTCGACGGACGTGACGGACCACGTCGCCTTCTGGATCGCGTCGAACGCGGCCTGCGCGTCCTTCTCGTTGTCGATCTCGAGCGCCTTGTCGTCCTTGCGCTTCAGCTCCGCGGTGAAGGTCGAGGACTTCGGGTTCTTCGCTCCGACGGCATCGTCGTGCTTCTTCAGCTCGGCGATGATCTTCCAGTACTCCTGCGGCTTGAACGCGCGGATCTCGCGCTCACGCTCGACGATCAAGCGCACCGCGGCCGACTGGACGCGCCCGGCCGACAAGCCGCGAGCGATCTTGTCCCACAGCAGCGGCGACAGCTTGTAACCGACCAGGCGGTCGAGGATGCGTCGGGTCTGCTGTGCGTCGACCAGGCTCATGCGGACGCGGCCGGGCTTCTCGATCGCCTCCTGCACCGCGCGCTTCGTGATTTCGTTGAACGTGACGCGGAACGTCGTGTCGTCTTCGAGCGCCAGCGCTTCCTTCAAGTGCCACGCGATCGCTTCGCCCTCACGGTCGGGGTCGGGTGCGAGGTAGACGGCGGAGCTGGACTTCGCGAGCTTCTTCAAGTCCTTGATCACGTCGCCGCGCGTGCGGATGACGAGGTAGTCCGGCTGGAAGTCGTGCTCGACGTCGATGCCGAGTTTGCCCTTCGGCAGGTCACGGACGTGACCCATCGAGGCTTTCACGACGTACTCGTTGCCGAGGTACTTGTTGATCGTCTTGGCCTTCGCAGGCGATTCGACGATCACGAGTTTCTTCGCTGTCACGCGACTCTCCGCTTCGACCCGCGGGCGATCGCCCGCTCGTCTCGGTGCTTTCGTGGCAGAGTCCGATCGATCCGTCAAGAGCGAGCCCGCTCGTGACGCACGCTCACGGACTCTCTTCGGCCGTTCCTTCGTCGCCCTCCGCGGGCGTGATGTAGCCGTCCTCGTCGTCTTCGAACGACGGCGGCGAGCCCGGATCCGGCCAGCGCACGCGCAACTTCTGGAAGTCGTCGCCCACCGGATCCCACGTCGTCAGCCCCGCGACGAAGTCGAGGAACTGCAGCGGTGAGATCCCGACTCGGACGCCGATCACGCCGGCGAACGCGCCGATCTCC
>JAEUIB010000683.1 GCA_016795255.1 Planctomycetota bacterium | reverse complement strand
CCGACGCTTCGTGGTCACCGGCGAAGGCTACGTGCCCGAGGGTGACGTCCGTCGCGACGATCACGGCGCGAGCGAAGTACCGATCGCGAGTTCCCTCTCCGATCCCGACGCGGCGATCGTCCATCGTCTGCTGACGGCGTTCGCCGGATGCACGACCGCGAGCCTCGTGCGAACGGACGGGGCGTGGACCGTCGTCGGCGATCCGACGGAAGGCGCGCTGCTCGCCGCCGCGGCGAAACTTGCGATCACTCCCGAAACGATCGAGCACGACGCCCCGAGACTGCTCGACATCCCGTTCGACTCGGATCGCAAACGCATGAGCGTGCTGCGCCGCGGCGTCGGCGACACGGTTCGGCTCGTCGTGAAGGGCGCTCCGGACGTGGTGCTCGAACGCTGTGCCTTCATCCGCGATGCGGGTGGCGTCCGTGCTCTCACCGAGGACGATCGGTCGAGCATCCGCGGCGATCTCGCGTCGTTCGCGGATCGAGCCTTGCGCATCCTGGCGGCCGCCGAACGCGAACTGGATCGTTCGCCAGGAGGGATGGATCCCGACGTCGTCGAACGGGACCTCACGTGGCTCGGAGTCGCCGGCATGGTCGACCCGCCACGTCCCGAGGCCAAGGCCGCGGTGGCGAAGTGCAAACTGGCCGGCATCCGCATCGTCATGATCACGGGCGATCATCCGCGGACGGCGCTCGCGGTCGCCCGCGAACTCGACATCGCGGATCCGGGCAGCGACCGAACACGCGCCTTGTCCGGACCGGACGTCGACTCGATGAGCGATGCCGAATTCGTTCGTGCCGCGCAGAGCGTCGTCGTCTACGCCCGCGCGACGGCCGCGCACAAGTTGCGCATCGTTCGCGCCCTCCAGGCGACCGGCGAAGTGGTCGCGATGACGGGCGACGGAGTGAACGACGCCCCCGCGATCCGCGGAGCCGACGTCGGGATCGCGATGGGCACGAGCGGCACGGAGGTGACCAAAGAGGCGTCGGACATCGTCATCACGGACGATCACTTCGCCACGATCGTCGACGCGATCGAACAAGGACGTGGCGTCGACCGCAACGTCCGGAAGACGCTGCTGTACCTGCTCGCGGGAAACCTCGGCGAGTTGTCGTTCGTGGTCACGTGCGTCGTGCTCGTGCTGCCGTTGCCGCTCGCGCCGATCCAATTGTTGTGGATCAACCTGATCACCGACGGCTTGCCGGCGTTGTGTCTGGCCGTCGATCCGATCGACGACGACGTCATGCGCCGCGAACCGCGGTCACCTCGCGCGCCGATCGTCGACCGCGCGTTCGCCCTGTCGATCGCCGGCTCCGGCGGCGTCACCGCGGCCGCCGCTCTCGGCGTCTACCTTTTCGCGCTGCGCGACGGCGACGTCGACATGGCGCGCGCCCACGCGTTCACGATCCTCGTCGACATCGAACTGCTCCGATCGTTCTCGTTCCGCAGCGAGACGCGCCCGGTGTGGACGCTCTCGGCCGCGTCGAACACGAGGCTGCTCCTCGTGGTCGTGCTGGGCCTCGCGTTGCAGTTCGCGGTCCCTCACTTTCGCCCGCTCGGTGAACTCCTGCGGATCCCGGAGATGGACGTCCTTCACTGCGTGTCGCTGCTCGGAGTCGCGGTGGCGGCGACTCTGCTGATCGAGCTGATCAAGCTGGCGAGGAGGACACCATGACCGCGCCGACGGTTCCCACACCTAGGCTCACGTTCCTCGGCGCGGCCGGGACCGTGACCGGTTCGAGACATCTGCTCGACCTCGGAGATTCGACGATCCTGCTCGACGCCGGCTTGTTCCAGGGCGGACGAGAGCTTCGGGCGCGCAACTGGAACCTACCGACGTTCGACATCGCGAGCCTCGACGCGGTCGTGCTCAGCCATGCGCACCTCGACCATTCCGGCTACCTGCCGGTGCTCGCACGGCATGGATCGCGCGCGACGATCCACTGCACGCCGGGAACTCGCGATCTGCTCCGGATCCTGCTCTTGGACGCAGCGGGACTCCAGGAGGAAGAAGCGCGGCACGCGAACCGGAAGGGATGGTCGAGGCATCGACCCGCACTCCCGTTGTTCGACTCACGCGACGTGGATCGCGTCATGCAACTCGTGTGCGTCCATCGATACGGGGACCCGTTCGACGTGCGAGGAGCTCGGATCGTCCTTCGTCCGGCGGGACACATCGTCGGCTCGTCGACCGTCGAAGTCGGGATCGCGTCTTCGGGCGTGCGCGTCGTCTACACCGGCGACCTCGGCCGTTACGACCAGCCGATCCTCGTCGATCCCCAGCCCGTCGAGGATGCGGACGTGCTGCTCCTCGAATCGACCTACGGCGACCGAGACCACGCGAAGGATGCGCGGACCGAACTCGCGCGAGTCGTCCGCGAAGCGCGCGCTCGCGGTGGCGCGTTGCTGATCCCGGCGTTCGCGGTCGGGCGCGCGCAGGCGTTGATCTGGATGCTGCGCGAACTCGAGGACGACGGGCGCATCGAGCGATCGCCGGTCTTC
>JAEUIB010000672.1 GCA_016795255.1 Planctomycetota bacterium | reverse complement strand
GGTCGAATCCTCGGCCGCTTTCGTATGGAGCCTCGGCGCGCTGCTGTTCGTCGCGCTGCTCGTGATCCGCACGTCGCTGTGGCGCCTGCGACAGTTGCCGCAACGGCGACCGGTACACGGCGACGCGCAGCAAGCACTCGCGCGCTTGGCGAAGGCCGCGGGCTTGCGGACGACCGTTCGTCTGAGCGCGTCCGAGCGGCTCCACGTTCCCGTCGCGTTCGGGCTGCTGCGACCGGAGATCTGCGTCCCCGAACGAGCGCTCGCCGAACTCGAGCCGACGCAGCGCGACGCGATGCTCGCGCACGAGCTCGCGCACCTCGTCCGGCGGGATCCGCTGCGGCTGTTGCTCGCGCGCGTGCTCGAAGGAGTCTTCTTCTTCCAGCCGCTGAATCGTCTGGCCCGTCGCCGACTGTTCGAAGAGGTCGAGTTCCGCTGCGACGCGTTGGCGGTGCGCTGGACCGGGCAAGGCCTGCCGTTGGCGTCGTGCCTCGCGCAGGTCGCGGACTGGCTGCGCGCTCGGCCGAGCGACGCTGGACCGGTCACGACCGCGATGGCGAAGAGTCCGTCGGCGCTCGCGCGCCGGATCGAGCGCCTGTTGGACGATGGCGATCTCGACGGCTCCGACCGCGGCCATCGCGCCCACCTGTTGATTCCGGCGACCGTGCTCGGCGCGCTCGTGCTCGCGGCGCCGGCGATCGCGACGGTCGTGCGGACGCCGGTCGAAGGGTACGGACTCGGGTTCATCTCGAACCCGGATCCGTTCACGGTCACCGTCGGCGAGTCGCTCGTGCCGGCGCTGCACGAAGCGGCCGTCGCACTCGAACAGCAACTGGATTCGCTGCGCGACGAACTCGCCGCGCTCGAGGCCGATCACGCCGCGGGACGCATGGATCCTGCCGTCGGCGGCGTGCTGACCAAACTGCAGGAACGACTCGAATTCCTCGATCGGGCGCGGCGGACCTTGACCGCCGACATCGATCGAATCGCGGCGGATGAAGGGCTCGATCCGTCGGTGAACCCGCTGCCCACCCAGAGCCCCCGGAGAAGCTCGCGATGAAACTATGGATCGGAATCGGAACGACGCTGCTCGTCGGAGCGTCGACGTACGCCTTCTGTCCGCCGAAGCAGGGTCAGAGCACCGTCGTGGGCACCGGCAACGGAGTCTGCGTCGTCGCGCCGTCCGGCACGACGTTGCGCGCCGGCGGAGTGCAGTTCGGCGGCCAGGTGCTGACCGCGGCGAACGGCGTGACGATCACGACGCCGGGCGTCGCGACGACGACGTTCGGAGCGTGCGCGACCGCGTGCCCGCCGAACCCGCCGCGCGCGTCGGTCGCCGGCGAAGCGCCGAAGGCTCGCTCGCTCGAGGCCAAGATCAACGAGCAGCTAGCGCGCAAGGCGGCGGAGCGCGCGATGCGAACCGCGGAGCGTGCGCGCGTCGACGCGGCGCGTGCGCGGAACGACGCGTTGCGGGCGAAGGTCGACGCGGAGCGCAGCGCGCTGCGCGCGCGCCGGGTCGCGCCGCAGGCTCTGACGGCCGAGGTCAAGCGGATCACCGAGGAGAAGATCGCGCAGCTCGCCGAAGAGCGCACGGCACTCGCCATCGACGCCGAGAACCTCGCCAAGGACGCCGCCGCGCTCGCCGAGGCGCGCGTCGTCATGGGTGACGAGATGAAGCAGCTCTCCGCGCTCGGCTACGTCGCCGGCGACGTGGCGAGCGCCGAGGATGCGCTCGTCGTGCTGGGAGAACAACTGTCCGAACTCTCCGAACTCGGTTACGTCGCCGGCGGCGAAGGTTGCGCCGACGCATGCACCGAGGCATGCACTGAGGCATGTGAAGAAGCATGCGCCGAGGCATGCGAAGCCGCGGGTGCGGAAGCCTGCGACGAAGCCTGCGCGGCGGCGTGCGAAGAGGCTTGCGAAGAGGCCTGCGCCGAAGCGTGCGAAGACGCGTGCGACACGGTCACCGTCGTCGAGGGCGTGGACATGCTCGAAGCGCCCCAGGCGATCATCGTCGAGGGCCACAAGGTGTCGGTCGCCGGGCAAGGCCTCGCGCCGAAGGCCCGCGTGGCGCGCATGAAGGTCGCGGAGGGTGTGCCGCTGGCTCCGATCGCGCCCGGCGCGTACCGGGTCGCCGCCGGCAAGTGGGCCACGCAAGCCGCCGGCCCGATGGGGACGGCGGGCTCGGCCGGCTCCGCGCACGGCGAGCACGAGGCGATCCTCGTTCAGCTCAAGATGCTGACCGACGAGATCCGGGCGTTGCGCGAGGAAGTTCGCGCCATGCATGCGGCATCGCGGATCACCGAAACTTACTGAGACGTGACAGGAAGAACGCACGACCTCGTGCGTAGTGCAGCCAACGGGTCGGGGGAAACCCAGGCCCGGGTGCCCAACGGGGCGGAGTACCGAAGGGGTGCTCCGCCCCGTTTCTTCGTGGGGAGTCGGTCCGGTCGGACATGTTCGCCGTCGATCGCGCGATCAGGGCATCGACAACACGCTGCGGAACAAGCCCGGATCGAGCGTGAAGTTGAACAGCGCGCTGACGTCGGCGAGTCGCTTCGGTCGATCGACGTCGACGATCATCCCGAGCGCGATCGCCGCATACGTGCGCACCTGCGCCTGCTCGCCGTCGCGATTCGCCAACACCGCGAGCACGGGGTCGAGCGCGGCCTGATCGCCGACGAGCCCGAGCGAGTACAGCGTCAGCGAACGCGCGGCCGCCGACGTCTCGCGCGCGAGTCGTTCGATCAGCAGTTGGCGCGCGTTCAGCGGATCGATCGCGGCGAGCGCTTGCGCGCAGGCCGGCACGAGCTCGTCGTCGGAGCCCGCCACGACGATCTCCTGCAGCAAGGGTTTCGCATCCGTCGCTTTGACGAAGCCGAGCGCCAGCGCGAGGTACGTGCGCAGTCGCAGGTCCGCCGTGTCCTTGAACGCCGCGAGCAGCACCTTCGCGCTGTCGGGGTGACCGAGCATGCCGAGCCCGAGTCCGAACGCCGCCTTCGCGCGCTGGTCGCGCTCTTCCTTGAACGTCCGCTCGAAGTACGGGCGATAGTCCGTCCCGCGCGCGATGCCGAGCGCGAGTCCGGAGATCGGGACGCGCGATCGCGTGCCGAGCGAGATCCGCGGCGCGAGCGTCGTCGGGTCGACGCCCGACCGACGCTCGCCGAACGTGCGGATCGCGAGCGTGCGTTGCGCATCCGGCCCGCCGACGAAGCCGAGCGCGAGGTTCGCGAAGTTCGTCGCGACCGCGTCGTTCTCGCGACTCTCGAGCTTGGTCAGGCGACGCGCGGCCTCGGCGTTGCCGGTCCCCGAGTACATGCTGCCGACCGCGAGGATCGCGCTGCGCCTCACGTTGACGTCGTCGTCGGTCAGCGCGTGGAACAGCGTGTCGGAGTGGACGCGCTCGCGCAGTTTGCCGATGCCGAGCAGCAGGAACGCTCGGACCGAGCTGTTCTTCTTCACCGCCTTCGACTTCAGGAGCTTCGCCAGCGGGGCGGCGAGCGCGACGTCGCCGCTGAGTCCCGCCCCGAGCGCGATGCCTTGTTGCGTCCGCGGGTCGGCCGCGGCGAAGGCCTTCGCGTCGAGCCGCAGTTCGAATCGATCGCGCGCCGGGGACGCTCCGCCCGCCTCGACGTCGGGTGCGCGCAGCAGGCCCAGCGCGAGCGCCGCGGCGAATCGGAGATCGCCCTCGGTCTTCTTCGCGTCGAGCGTCGCGTCGAGCACGTCGATCGCGCCGGCGTCGCCGAGCACTCCGAGCGCGAGCAGCGCGGCGCGGCGCGTCTCCAGGTTCGCGTCGTCGACTCCGGCGCGCAGCAACGGAGCGACGGTCGGATCGCCGCTT
>JAEUIB010000665.1 GCA_016795255.1 Planctomycetota bacterium | reverse complement strand
CACGTGGTCGCCGGACGGCAAGCACCTGTTGTTCTGCGACAAGACCAACCGCATCGCGTACCTGACGCTCGAGACCGGCAAGGTCACCGACGTCGCGCGGATCCAGGGCTCGCTCGGCGAGATCCGTCCCGGCGCGAGCTGGTCGGCCGATTCGAAGTGGATCGCGTTCGAGCAGCGCAACCCGCGCACGACGTACGACCGCATCGCGCTGTACGAACTCGCGACCGGCAAGAGCACGTCGATCACCGACGCGTTCGGCTCGGCGGCGTCGCCGGTGTTCTCGCGCGACGGCAAGCACCTGTTCTTCAGCGCGTCGGTCGAATCCGGCCCGCAGCGCTTCGGCCTCGACATGAGCACGTCGGCCGCGCGCGAGTCCGAATCCGCGCTGTACGTCGTCGTGCTGCAGAAGGACGGCAAGAACCCGTTCGCGCCGAAGAGCGACGAGGGCTTCGGCAAGGACGACGAGAAGGACGGCGACGACAAGGACAAGAAGGACAAGCCGCAGGACGGTGACAAGCCGGCAGAACCCAAGGACAAGGCCGCCGTGACGCAGGACCCGGCGACGCCGCCGGCCGCCGCCGTCGCCGACGCGGGCAAGCCGCAGGACGAGAAGAAGGACGAGACGAAGAAGGAGAAAGAGCTGCCGGCGCTCGATCTCGAAGGCATCGACCAGCGCATCCTCGCGCTGCCGTTGCCGTCGGCGAACTACGGCATGCTGGCGACTTCCAAGGGCCAGTTCCTGTTCGTCGAGTTCGCGCGCGGCGAGGGCTCGAAGCTGAAGCGCTTCGACTTCGACAAGAAGAAGGCCGAGGACGTCGCCGACGGAGTCAGCGGCCTCCAAGTCTCCGCCGACGGCAAGTCGTTGCTGACCGGCGGCTCGTCCGGCTGGCAACTGATGTCGGAGACCGGCGGCGACAAGAAGTCGGTGAAGACCGACGGCCTGCGCGTCCGCATCGATCCGGCCGTCGAGTGGGCACAGTCGCTGCGCGAAGTGTGGCGTCTGCAGCGTGACTACTTCTACGACCCGAACATGCACGGCGTCGATTGGCCGGCGATGTGGGAGCGTTGGTCGCCGTTCGTCGCGCACGCGAAGCACCGCGCCGACCTCAACCTCATCATCGCCGAGTTGATCGGTGAGTTGTGCTGCGGCCACCAGTACGTCAGCGGTGGCGCGATGCCCGATGCGCCCGACGGCGTCGGAGTCGGCCTGCTCGGCGCGGACTACACGATCGACGCCGGACGACATCGCATCGCGCGGATCTATCGCGGCCAGAACTGGAACCCGGGTCTGCGTGCGCCGCTGACCGAGCCGGGCGTCGATGCGCGCGAAGGCGACTACGTCCTGCGCGTGAACGGCATCGAGGTGCGTGGCACCGACGAGCTGTACCGCGCGTTCGAGAACACGGCCGGCAAGCAGGTCGAGCTCGTGCTGTCGGCGAACGCCGACGGCTCGGAGCCGCGCACGATGACGGTCGTGCCGATCGCGAGCGAAGGCCAACTGCGCCAACTGTCGTGGGTCGAGGCCAATCGACGCCGCGTCGAAGAGAAGAGCGGCGGCAAGCTCGGCTACATCTACATGCCGAACACCGGCGGCCAGGGCATGGCGTCGTTCGACCGCGACTTCTACTCGCAGCTCGATCGCCAGGGACTCGTCATCGACGAGCGCTTCAACGGCGGCGGACAAGTCGCCGACTACGTCATCGGCGTGCTGTCGTCGCCGGTCTACTCGTACTGGATGAATCGCGAAGGCTGGCTCGCGCAGTCGCCGTTCTTCTCGTTCGACGGACCGAAGGTCATGGTCACGAACGAGTACGCGGGCTCCGGCGGCGACTGGATGCCGTGGACGTTCCAGCGCCGCAAGCTCGGCAAGCTCGTCGGCATGCGCACCTGGGGCGGACTCGTCGGCATCTCCGGCTACCCGCCGCTGATGGACGGCGGCTCGGTCACCGCGGCGAGCTTCGGCGTCATGGACGTCGATGGTTCGTGGGCGGTCGAGAACGTCGGCGTCGCGCCGGACCTCGAAGTCGTCGAATGGCCGAAGCGCATCATCGAAGAGGGTGCGGACCCGCAACTCGACGAGGCGATCCGCGTCGCGCTCGAGGACCTCGAGAAGCACACGCCGGCGAAACGGCCGGTGTACACTCCGCCGTCGAAGCGCTGACCTGCGCCCTCCTGCAGGCGCCGGTGAGGCAGGGATCGGACTCGACGCCGAGTCGATCCCTGCCCCACCAACGGCCAGCGTCGTTGGAGCACGTCGACAGCCGAAGGACCGCGCCACGGAGAGATTCCGTGGCGTCCGCCGACCGCCGAGTCGGGTCGGCCCGACGGGATGCTCGAGGGGGAGCCATGATTCGCAGCGCCACGTGGGTTCGGTCCCTGTGTTTCCTCGCCGTCGGAGTCCTCGACGCACACGCGGGCGATGTGCCCTTGTTGCCGGCGCCGCTCATGGCCGGACCCGACGACGCCGAGGCAATGGCTTCGGCTGATCTGAACGGGGACGGTCACCTCGACTTGGCCATCGCGGGCGACGCGGGCGTGTCCATCGTGCTGGCCGATGGCGACGGTGGATTCGTCATGACGTCGACCATCGCGGCCGGCGCCACGCCCATCTCGATCGCGATCGCCGACCTCGAAGGCGACGGGGATCTCGACATCGTCGTCGGCAATCAGCCGTCCAACGCGGCGTCCGTGCTGCTCGGAGACGGGACCGGCGCGTTCGGCCCGCCCACGTCGTTCGCGGCCGGCGGTGGCGAGATCGCGCTCGGAGACGTCAACGGCGATCTCGCGCCGGACCTCGTCTCGACCAAGACGAATCACCTGAGCGTGATGCTCGGCGACAAGCACGGCGGGTTCGGACCCGCGGCGCATCACCCCGTCGGCCCGCTTCCCTCGTACGTCGGACTCGCCGACATGAACGAGGATTCGATGCTCGACTTCGTGACCGCGCATCCCGCTACGGGGCTCGTGGCGGTCGCGTTCGGAAACGGCTTGGGCGGATTCACCGCGGCTTCGCAGACTTCCATCGGACCGGCCTTTCCCGACACGTTCGTCATCCATGACCTCGACGGTGACTCCCATCTCGATGTCGTGACCACCAGCTACTGGGCGAACGACTTGGCGGTTCTGCTCGGGGACGGACAAGGCGGCCTCGTTCTGGCAGCGAATCACCCGATCCAAGCTCCACGTTCCGTTCTGGCCCGTGACGTCGACCAAGACGGTGTCGTGGATCTGTTGGTCGACGATGCTTGGCCGTGGCCGAACGTCCTGTGGGGAACCGGCCAAGGCGCGTTCACTCCGCCGTCGTCGGCAGGCATCACTTCGGGATTCGCCATCAGCGAGGCCGCGGACTGGACCGGGGACGGAAGGATCGACATCGCCGTCGTCGATCCACGGTCGGCCGGCATCGTGCTGTGGCCGGGCGATGGATCGCGTGGATTCGCGTCACCCAAGTACGGCCAGACCGGGTTCGTTTCGGTCGACGTCGAAACTCCCGACCTGAGCGGCGACGGATTTCCTGACGTCGTGCGGACCGGGACCGTCTCGACCTCGGGCTGGATCGCGGTTGCCCTGTCCGACGGTCACGGCGGCTTGGGCACATCGACGTCGTACGGCGCAGGTGGAGCCGCTTCCCATTCCGTCGCGATCGGTGATCTCAATGGTGATTCGATCCCCGACCTCGCCATCGTCGGCGGCTCGGCCTCGCCCGGAATCCTGATCCACACTTCGAACGGCCCCGGCGGATTCGCAGCGCCGGTGCACTTCGCCGCCGGCATCCCCGCCGAGGACATCGAGATCGCGGACCTGAACGGAGATGGAGTCCTCGACCTCACGATCTTGAACACGGCGAACGGTTCGGTCTGGGCGCTGTTCGGGCAAGGTCAGGGCGTGTTCGGGACGGCGATCCTGGTCACGTCGGTGACCTCGGCCAAGGACATCTCGATCGGCGACGCGAACAGTGATGGGTGGCTCGACTTCGCGATCTCGCACACCGCCCAGCCGAGCGGCGTGACGATCGCCTGCGGTAACGGTCAAGGCGGCATTCTGAAGACCAAGAACCTCGTGGTGGGCGACAAGCCAGTGACGGCGAGGATCGTCGACGTGAACGGGGATTCGAAACGGGACGTCGTCGTGGCCAAGAGCTACGGGACCTCGAGTTCCGGAAGTCCCGCTCCGCACCTCCTGGTCTTCCTCAACAACGCTGGGTTCGGAACCGGAGGGTTCAGCTATTCGGCCCCGACGTCCTTTTGGGCGGGCATCGGACCGACCGACTTCGACCTCGGCGACATGAACGGAGACGGCAGGGTGGACATCGCCGTTTCGAGCATCGGCACCGAATGCGACGTATCCGTCCTGCTCGGGACCACCCAGTTCGGCTTCCAGCCCCCCACGCGATTCCTCGCCGGGCCGATGCCCTCCGCGATCGAGATGGACGATCTCGATCAGGACGGCGCCCCGGACCTCGCGTTCGCCAACCAATCGCTCGTCGCTCTCACGCTGATGAACCAGCATCCGCCCGGAACTTGGGTCGATCTCGGGTCCGCGAAACCGGGAGCCACGGGGACACCTGTCCTCGCGGGTTCGGGCAAGCTCGCCGCGAGCACCGTGGCTCGGATCGATCTCTCCCAAGCACCTCGAAACAGCGTGGCCCTGCTCGTCCTCGGGCCGAGTGCGCTCCATGCGCCGTTCCTGGGCGGCACTATGGTGCCCGCGCCGACCGTGATCGTGCCGTTGCCGACCGGCTCGACCGGCGACTTCGGGTTCTCGTTCGTGCTCCCGCCGTCGGTCGCGTCGGGACTCGACGTGTTCCTGCAGTCCTGGATCGCGGATCCGCTGGCGACGAACGGAGTCGCGGCGAGCAATGGACTGAAGGGAACGACGCCGTAAGCGGC
>JAEUIB010000632.1 GCA_016795255.1 Planctomycetota bacterium | reverse complement strand
CGGCGATCGCCTGCGATTCGGTGTCCGTGTGTCCCTGCGTGTCCTGCGCGACGATCTCGAGCACGGCGTTCTGCTCGTCGATCGCCGACGTGTCGATCGAGTTCGTCCACGTCGATCCGGACGGCGACAGCGCGACCGACGCGAGGACGGTCGCGCCCTGGACGATCCGCGCGTGCGCGGTCGCGATCGAGCTGTCGTGATCGACGATCGTCGCGACGACGTCGAGCGGCGTGCCGATCTCGACGGTCGACGGGACTTCCGGCGCGATCGTGATCCGCGGCGCGAGCAGACCCGAGCCCTGCAGCGTCACGCTCGCCGCGAGCGGTGTCCCGGCGTGGTTCGTCGAATCGACGGCCGAGCACTCGACCGTCAACGAGCCTGGGATCTCGAACGCGGCGAACGAACCGACGTAGCGGGCCGTGTTCGCGTCGTACGTCAGGGCGATCGTCTGGTCGTCTCCGCCGGTGATGCTGCCGGTCGCGCTGACCGATGCGACGCCGAGCGAGTCGGTCGCGACGACGCTGATCCCGATCGCGTCGATGTCCTGCGGCGACGACGGCGTGAACTGGATCCCCGACAGCACGGGGACGTCGTAGACGGCGAGCGTCGAACTCGACGACGCGCCGTTGCCGCTGGTGTCGCTGGCCGTGACTTCGATGTCGTAGTCCGTCTCCGCGAGGCCTGCGGGAACCGCGAGCGTTCCTTGGAGCGTCGACGCGTTCACGACCGACAGCGTCGCTGTGGCGAGCGTCGAACCGCCGGACTTCAGCGCGACGGAGGCGATCGTGATGCCGACGTCGTCGCTGGCGGTCACGAGCACCTGGACGTTCGATCCGGACGCGGCGCTGCCCGGCGTGAACGCGATCGTCGAGATGACCGGTGCCGTCTGGTCGGCGGAGACGAGGACGTCGTCGACCCACCAATCGTCGTTGGTCTCGTTGACCTCGACGCGGAGTCGCAGTCGGAACGCGGCGTGCAGCATCGACACCGGCAACTGCACGAGCTGTGCGTCGAACGACGTCTGGTCGACGCCGTCGGAGACCACGGTCAGCAGCGTCGACCAATGACCGGTGTTGGTCCAACCTTCCGCGATCAACGTCTCGCCGAGCTCGACGCCGCGGTGCTGCGAGTTGAACTGCAACAGGACGTTGCTCGCCGCGGACAGGTCGATCGGTCGCGTCCGCACGTCGTCGTCGCCGCCGGTGCCGGAACCGGTGGCGTCGAGGTTCAGCGCGTACGGACCCGACGGCACGTTCATCGCGGCGGAGTTCACGAGCGCACCGTGGATCCACGACCACGACGTCGCGTCGAGCGTCGACGCCGCGAACGCGTCGGCGAACGGACCGGCGACGGCGGCGGGCTCGGAGTCGAGGCAGCCGGCGCCGCCCTTCCAACCGTTGATCGCGTTCTCGTCCTGGACGCCGAACGTGCTGAGACCGTTGCAGCCGCCGATCGACGAGCACATGATCGCGCAGTCGCCCTGGCCGTTGCAGTGATTGACGTTCCAGTTGTGCCCGAGCTCGTGCGCGGTCAGCGCCGCGCGATAGACCGCGTTGCTCGTGAACCTCGATTCCGACAGCCCGTAGCCGTACGCCGAGTTGCAGACGACGCCGACGTAGGCGAGACCGATGACGTTGCCGTCGACCGCGCGGCCGGTCATCAGGTGCGCCGTGTCGCGCGGAATCGACGCGAGCTGCGACGTCCAGTGCTGGCGGTGTTGCGTGAGCAACGTGTTGGAGTCGGAGCTCGTGTACGGATCGGTGTTGGCCGTACGCACGACGATCGTCGTCAGCTCGTAGGCGACGTCGACTTCTCCGCGATAGATCACGTCGACGGAGTTCATCACCGTCTCGACGTCGGCGACCGTCGCGCTGACCGACGATCCGTTCGCGACGTAGAACTCGTAGTCGCAATCGAACGCGATCTCGGTGACCTGCGTCGTTGTCGTGGCCTGCGTGCCGAACGACGAGCCGCCGGCGAACGTCGACGAGTGCGAGCCGTTCGTGTTCGCGATCTGATGCTCGGCGTGCGTGCCGCACTCGAA
>JAEUIB010000582.1 GCA_016795255.1 Planctomycetota bacterium | reverse complement strand
CTGCCGGTCCGCGCCGCCGCCGCGGACGCGCAGGCGCAGGAGCAGGCCGTCCGCGAGCGCTTGCAGTCGCTCGGCATCGGCGTGCTCGAGCACGACGAGGTCGCGGCGCTGTTCCAGGACGAGCTGTATCGCGAGGGCGCGTACGTGTTCGTCGACGCGCGCAGCGAGGACAAGTGGAAGGCAGGGCACATCCCGGGCGCATTGGTGCTCGATCACTATCACCATCAGAAGACGATCGAGTCGGTGATGGCCGCGATCCAGACCGCCGGTCGCGTCGTCGTCTATTGCCACGGCAAGGACTGCACCGACAGCGAACTCTGCGCGCAGTTGCTGAAGAACTTCGGCGTCGATCCGTCGATCCTCGGCGTCTATCTCGGCGGCTACGCGACGTGGGTCGAGCGCGGCATGCCCGTCGAAACCGCGGAGTCGGGATCATGACGTCGGCGCGCGCATCGAACGTCGTGGCGTGGATCGTGCTCGCCGCTCGGCTCGTGCTCGGTGGTGCGTTCGTCGCGCTCGGCGTCGTCAAGTACGGCGATCCCGTCGCGTTCATGAAAGGCGTCCGCGAGTACGACGTGTTCCCTCCGGGCAGCACCGCGCTGAATTGGATCGCCGCGACGCTGCCGGTGCTCGAGATCGTGCTCGGCGCGTGTCTCGTCCTGGGGATCGCGGTGCGAGGTGCGGCGTTGGCGACGGCGGTGTCGCTGATCGCGTTCACCACCGCGGTGCTGTTGCGCGCGATGGCGATCCACGACGCGCAAGGCGGCGAGTTCTGCGCGATCGCGTTCGACTGCGGCTGCGGCACGGGCGTGGAGAAGGTCTGCCGCAAGGTGCCCGAGAACCTCGGGATGGTCGTGCTCGCGACGATCGTGCTGTTCGCGAACACGACGCGGTTCATGGTGTGGCCGCGGCCTCTGCGGTCGAAGCCGGCGGCGTGACCGCTCGTTGAAGCGGCTGGCCGATCAGTCGGCGCGAGCGCGCTCGAGGGCGCGCAGCGGCGCGATGGTCGCGGCATGGCGGGCGCGGTCGATCCCCGCGCCGCAGTCGGCGAGCACGCCGATCTGCCGATCGAGCAGAGCCGTCGACCCCGCGAGCGCTCCACTCGCGTTGCGGGCCGCTCCGTCGCGGACGGTCAGTGGTTCGCCCCAGACTTCGTAGGTGCCGTCGGCGAGTCCGGCGGCCGGCATCGCGTCGGAGATCAGCACGAGCCGATCCTCGTGCTTCGCGCGCGCGGCGAGCTCGAGCATCCGCGGATCGAGGTGATGGCCGTCCGCGATGACGTCGATCGAGATCTCGCGGTGGAGCAGGCCGAACGCGATCGGGCCGGGCTCGCGATGGTGCAGCGGCCGCATCGCGTTGCACCAATGCGTCATGTGGCGCGCGCCCGCGACGTACGCGGCTTCCAGTTGCGCGAACGTCGCGTCGGTGTGACCGATCGACACGAGAGCCTTGCGGCGGCGGAACTCGGCGACGAGTTCGAGTCCTCCGGGGATTTCCGGCGCCAGCGTGACCATCGGTGTGCCGGGGAACCGTTCGAACGTCGCGAAGAATCGGCGCACGGCGTTCGCATCGTTCGCGTCTGCAAGGCAGTCGGGATGGAGCGCTCCGGATCGCGCGGGGGACACGAACGGACCCTCGAAATGGACGCCGAGCGGCAGCGCTCCGCGACCGTCGTTCGAGCGGCGACCGCGCATCCACGTGCCGAGGCGGTCGGCGACGCGATCGAGCGCGTCGGGCCGCAGCGGCACGAGCGTCGGCAGGAACGCGTCGTAGCCGTGCGCGGCGAGCCCGAGTGCGAGCTTGTCGAGGTCGGCGGCTTCCGCGGTGACGAGATCGACGCCGAACGCTCCGTGGAGATGCAAGTCGACGAACGTCACGACGTGCTCTCCTCGAGGGACTCGAGAGCCGCGCGGACGGAGCCCGCGTGTCGCGCCAGATGGGCGCGCGCTCGAGCGACGTCGACGCCGTGCCGCGCGCAGACGAGAGCCGTCGGCAAACGCCAGTCCGACCGCTCGAGCAGGAGTCGGGCCGTCGTCGCATCGGTGCCGGTCAGGTCGCGGACGATGCGTTCGGCGCGTGCACGCAGCTTCGCGTTGGTCGGGCGCATCGCGACCATTTCGCCACGGACGATCAAGCCGCGCGCGTCCATCACCGCCGTCGACAGCATGTTCAGCACTTGCTTCTGCGCGGAGCCGGCCTTCAGTCGCGTCGAGCCCGACAACACTTCGGGGCCGGTTTCGATTTCGAGCGCGTCGTCGGCGAGTGCCGAGATCGGCGCGTCGGTACGGCACGAGAACGCGATCGTGTACGCGCCGAACGCGCGCGCGAAGCGGAGCCCGCCGGCGACGTACGGCGTCGCGCCGGACGCGGCGACGCCGAGGACGACATCACCGACGCCGAGTCCCGCTCGGCGCAGATCGTGCTCCGCGGCGGCCGGATCGTCCTCGGCGCCTTCGATCGCTTCGAGCAACGCGGACGGTCCGCCGGCGATCAGCGCGACGACGTCGCGCGGGTCGGAACCGAACGTCGGTGGGAGTTCCGCGGCGTCGAGGACGCAGAGTCGGCCGCTCGTGCCGGCGCCGATCGAGAACCATCGGCGACCCGCTTTCATCCGTGTCGCGATCGCGGATGCCACGCGTGCGATGCGAGGCAGCACCGCGGCCACGCGAGGTCCGAGACTGGTCTCGGCCTCGTGCATGCGCTGCAGCAGGTCCAGCGTCGGATCGCTCACGGTTGCGCTCCGTCGGCGGTGCGCAGCAGCCGCAGCACGGCGATCTCGGGCGGAACCTCGAGTTCGGTCGGTATCGCCGTCGGGGCGACGCCTTTCAGGGCCTGCGTGAACTCGGTCCGCAGCAGCGCGGATCCGCCGAACGCGCCGCCGTTCATGCCGAGCGGAAGCGGAGTCGACAACAGATCGAGCGCGCGCAACGCGGCTTCGGCCGCGCGCGCGAGTTCGACGCCGGCCGTGTGGAACAGCTCGACGGCGATCGCGTCGCCGGCGTTCGCGCATTCGACGACCAACGGGTAGAGGCTCGCGAAACCGGCGGCGTCGGTCGGGCTGACTTTCCCGGCGAAGCGTTCGGCGAGGATCGTCGCGTCGGCGCGGCCGTCCTGCGCACGTCGGGCCATGCGGACCGCTTCGCGAGCGATCCACGCGGCCGATCCTTCGTCGCCGAGCAGGAACCCGTGTCCACCCGAGCGCGCGGTCGCGCCGGATGCGTCGCGCGCGAGCGCGATCGAGCCCGTTCCGGCGATGACGATCGCGCGGGCTCCGCCGTCCGGGCCCGGCCCGACGCCGGCGAGCGCCGCTTCCGCGTCGGACGTCACCAGCACGCGGGCCGGATCGAACGCGCGTTGCAGCGCGTCGGTCAATGCGCGCTGGATCGCGGGCGTTCCGGCTCCGGCGATGCCGACCGCGACCTCCGTGATGCGTTCGATCGGGCACGCGGCCGCCGAACAGGCTTGGCCGATCGCGTGGACCAGTGCATCGGCCGCCGTGTGCGCGCCGACCGTCGCGGCGTTGATCCCGCGTTCGGAATGCGAGGCCAGGCGCCGCTGGCCGTCGAGCACCGCGATCCGAGTCTTGGTTCCTCCGGCGTCGACGCCGATCGCGATGGGGCGCATCCGTGTCATGACGACGCTCCGCGCTTGCGACGCCGCGGCGGCGGGGCGAACTCGTCGTCGAAGCGGTCCGGGTCGACGAACACGTCGTTCACCTTTTCAGGGCTCCGTTGGTTTCGCGCCGCCTTTGCCTCGTCGGCCGGTACACTTCCGCGCCTTGCGGGAGCGGACGGTGGCTGGTGTCGCCCGCGGCCTTCAAAGCCGTCTGCGGGGTCCCTTCGGGGCTCCGGGTGGGTTCGATTCCCATGCGCTCCCGCCACCTCGATGCCTCCGAATCCCGCGCGTGCCGATTCGACGACGGTCAGTCGCGACCGAGGCGTTTGCGGACGATCAATCGCAGCATCCGTAACGCCGTGCGCGCGAGTTGCGTGAAGCCCGCGGAGTGCTTCGACGTCCCGGCGACGCGCCGATAGTACGACACCGGGATCTCGATCACGCGGCGGTGATCGCGCAGGACTTCGATCATCAGCTCCGGCGAGAACTCGGGCCCGATGCCGAGGACGCGCGGTCGGATCTTCGTCCACACGTCGCGCCAGATCGCGCGGTACGTGCAGCCGACGTCGGTGAACCGTGGCTCTTGGGACCACCAAAGAGCCTCGATCAACTTGCCGACCATGACGTTCGCCCAGCGCACGATGCCGTGCATGTTCGTGCCCTGCTCGATCATCTGCCGAGTGGTCCGCGTGCCGATCACCATGTCGGCGTCCTTCGCGAACTCGAGCAGCTTGCCCAAGTCCTTGGCGCGGAACGAGTGATCGGCCTCGACCAGCACGATGAGGTCGCCGGTCGCGTGATCGATGCCGCAGCGCAGCGCGTCGCCGTAGCCCTTCAACGAGGTCGTGACCACGCGGGCTCCGCACGCGCGCGCGATCTCCGCGGTCTTGTCCGTCGATCGATTGTCGGCGACGACGACTTCGTGGACGAGCGGCGCGAAGTCGCGGACGACGTAGCCGATCGAGCCTTCTTCGTTCCACGCGGGGATGACGACGCTGACCTTGTAGGTCGAGAACTCGAGGTTGCGGACCAAGTAGTTCGCGGAGTTCTGGTCCTCGATGCTGTTGATGTTCACGTACGAGCCGGTCAGGTGCAGGGGCTTCACGTGCTTGCCGTCGCGCACGAGCGTCGCGATCGCGTCGGTCAGCTCGATGCGGCCCGAGCGCGGGCTCGGAGCCGTGCGTTCGATCGCCGCGAAGATGGATGGGTCGAACACGTACGTGCCGCAGCCGAGGAGATCGTTGACGATCCGTTCGGGCTTCTCTTCGAGGCCGACGATGCGGTCGCCGTCGATCGATACCGCGTAGTTCTTGCGGATCGTGTCGAGCGCGGAGGTCTGCAAGACCGCGCACGCCGCGTCGAACGTGTCGTCGTCGCGCAACAGTCGCGCGTGATTCGAGCCGAGGTACAGCTCGTCGCCGAGGATCGTGACGAACGGCGCGACCAGGATCGATCGCGCGAGCATCAGTCCGCGCGCGAGTCCGATCGCGGGATCCGCACACTCGACGTACGTGACGCGAACTTGGAATCGAGAGCCGTCGCCGAGGAACGCGCGGATCTGCTCGCCGAGGTGACCGACGATCACGACGATCTCGGTCAATCCGAACTGATCGCGCAGGATCTCGAGGTTGCGCTGCAGCAGCGGCTTTCCGCCGACCTCGAGCATGACCTTCGGGATGAAGTGGGTCTTCGGCCACGCGCGGACGCCGCGGCCGGCTGCCGGAAGGACTCCGAAGCGGATGGCAGCGCGGTTCATGCGGCGTGATGCCACGAGGTTCGAGCGTGCGGCGACATGGGCGGTCGAACCCTACGCCACGAGGACGCCGCATTCAATCGACACGGGTCGGTCGAGCGCGCAGCGCGATCGTGCGAGTTCATGGTGCGTCGTGGTTGGTGGGGGGCGGGGGAATCGGAATCGACGTCCGGCCACACCGCGCAGGAAAAAGTGACCGGGGTCAATCCCACCCAGCTGGATTGACCCCGGCACTCCCCTGAACCCTGCCTCAGGATGAAGTAGGTCCCGACACCCGCTTCATCCGTCAGGAGGAATCTGCTTCCTTCGGACTTCTTCTCGAAATCCTTGGTGAGGGATCTGTTAACAACGACCGTGCCAAACTTGGACCCGCGCGGTCCACCCACGGCCCATCGTCGGTGGGGAGTGACGCAATGACTTACGAGCTAGTGATTTATGGATTGCAAAATCGGCGCTGTCGTCGGGGATGGTCGCGCCCGGACGGCGGCGCCGCCCGCGGGGTTCTTGGAACGCTCGTTCGCGAGTCGACTCCGTGGCAATGTAAGTCACTCGGTGTCAACGGGTTGATGGCGTAGAACGAGTGTTCGTGCGGCGCGTCTGCTGGCTCAGCCCTTGCGCGCCTGGTACTCGGCCGCTGCCTTCGTCGTCGCAAACGACTTCAGCAACTGGTCATACAGCTTCTGGGCCTTGTCGGTCTCGCCCTTCGCCGCGTGGGCGTCGGCTCGCTCGAGGAGCTTTTGCGCCGACTCTTCGGCCTTCAGCTTCTTGAGGGCGGCCTTCACCTCGGGGTTCGCGTTGAGCTCTTTCAGTCGCTCGCGGGCGATCCGCTCGACCATCGAACCCTTGTAGCTCTCGGCGATCGCCGCATAGCGCTCGAGGGCCTTCGGGTACTCCTTCGCCGCGACCAGCGCGTCGACTGCTGCCATCTCGTTCTTCCCGTCGGCTTCGACCTCGGCGAGCAGCTTCTGCACTTGCTGGACGAGGCGACTCTGCGAGTCGCGCTTCGCGAACGGCAGCGCGAACGCGAGGATCTTCGCGGTCTCGCCGGCGGCGCGGAGGGTCTTCGCCGATTCGAGCCCGGCGCGTACCGCCGCGACCTCGTCCTCGGTGAGACCGTTCGGCGTCTTTTTGTCCGCCGTCTCGAACGCGAGCAGGAAATCGCCGAGCGGATGCCGGTCGATCAGTTGGGCGACGATCGTCTGGTCGGGTTGCGCCCACAGCAGCATCGGTGTCTTCAGCAACCCGTCGCGCGCGAAGTCGCGGAACACGCCGATCTCGGCGCGCCGATGGGCGATGCACGGAATCCCGCCGAACTTGCCGCAGACCCGCGCGGTGCGGCCGTCGCGCTTCACTTCGAGTTCGCCGTGGTCCTTGTCGGCTCCGCGATTCGCGATCAAGTTCACCGTGTGCTTCGTCGCGGCGACGAACTTGGGGTCGTGCATCAAGTTCGCCCAGATGTCCTCGTTCGCCTCCTCGCCGTCCTGGATCACGGCGATCATCACCGCGACTCCGCGCTCGTTGGCCTCCTCGAACGCCTTCTCGTACGATTCGGCCCACGTGATCCCCGACGCCGCGGCCTTGGTGGGCCGCGTGTCTTGCATCGAAAGCGCGGCGATCAGGACGAAAGCACCCGTGAGCATGATCACCTTCCAATTCGCTCGTTCGCCGAGCCAAGGATGCTACGTCGGGGCGTCGATCGGTCAAGCGGACCGGCGGGCGTCGGGTCTTCGTCGCGCAGGGGTCGTCGCGCTGTTGATGGTCTCGTTGCTCGGCTGTCGTTCCGGGTTCCCTCGGTCGACGCGGATCGACGTCCCCGAGGAGGCGCGCGCGTCGCTGCGGCGCGGATTCGAGTTCGAAGAGCAGGGCAAGCCCGCCGATGCGATCCTCGCCTGGAGGCGCGCGATCGAGATCGAGCCGGAGTACGTCGACGCGCACCGTGCGTACCAGAACTTGCTTCTGCAGCGCGGTCGCCGAGGGCAACTGATCGACGAGTACCGAGCGTGGTCCGAGATGGCGCCGCAATCGGCCGTGCGCGTCTACCTGCTGTCGCGGTTGTGGTCGGCGCGCTCACGCCAGCGTGCTGGATTCGAGCGCGCGGCGCTGCTCGATCCGAACCTGTTCTTCGCGCACCTCGGCGTCGGCCACGCGAGCCTCGCCGATGGCGATCTCGTGCGTGCGGAAGGTGCGTTCGAACGAGCCCACGAACTCGACCCGTCGCGCACGGAGCCGCTGGTCGGATGGATCGAGACGCTGGCGCGGCGACGCGACGAGTCCGCGCTGGCCCAGATCGACGAGCTCGCACGTGAACTCCTCGAACGGGATCCCACGTCGTCCATCGCGATGCGACGGCTGACCGAGGCGAAGCTGCGGCAGGGCGACGTCGGGGGCGCATGCGCGGCGCTCACGCAGTTCGTCGCGACGGTCGACACGCCGGACTCGTGGGAACTGCTGCATGCGGTGCTGATCGACCAAGCGCGCGCAGCGGACATCGAAGCGGCGCGCGATCGGCTCGCCGGCGCGACCGCCGCGCCGTGGACCGGACCGCCGGAGCTCGCGTACGCGCGCATCCGCGCGCTCGCCGAGATCGAAATGCGCTGCGGCAGCCCGGCTCGGGCGCTGCGTTGGATCGAGCGCGCTCCGCCGCTGTACGCGACGGATCCGACGCTGACGGCCATCCGCCGCCGGGCGTGGATCGCGACCGGCCGGCTCGACCTCGCACTCGAGGACGCGTTCACCGGAAGGTACGAGAGCGGGTTCGAGCTGAACGACGACAGTGGCGCCGCGCGACTCGTGCTCGAAGCGCTGAACGCATGGACGGCGCGCGAAGCACCCCGCGGCCGCGATGCGCTGAACGTCGTCGAACGACTGCGCGGCGCCGGTTTGATCGACGCGGCGCTCGAAGTCGTCGAGACCGCGATCGACCAGGATCCCGCCGACGCCGAGCTCGTCCGTGCGCGCGAGGAGCTGATCGCGCATCGGCGCTTCGTCGGCGAACTGCGCGAGTACTTCGTCCGCGGTTACCGTCAGCCTTCGCTCGCTCGAGGATCGCTCGACGAAGTCCTCGACGACATCCGCGAGTTGTCGCGGGTCAGTCTCGGCGAAAACGTCGTCGACCCGGTTCGGATCGCCAGCTACTACCCGATCGGTGCGTTCCTCGATCCGGATCCCGCGAACGGCGGTGGGCTCGCCCGCTACTTCGATCGGTTCGGCACGTTCTTCCTGATCGGGCAACGCGCGTTCGGCCCGCCCGAGGGTTACGGCATCCGCCGCGTTGCCGCGGGGCGCGTCGACGTCGACGGTCGCACGACGTATCGCGTGCTCGGTGAAGACGTCGTCGTTCCGCCGCGCGCCGAGTGGGGCGGTGCACAGATCGCGGGATTCGCGTTCGACACGTTCATCGTGCTGAACGTCGATCGTGCGCGCGCGTTCGCCGACCGGGCGCGACGCCTGTTCGCGACGTACGGACCGGACGGCGACGAACTGCTGTCGGATCCGATCCCCGCGGCGCGCGGCGGTCTCGAGCGCGTCGATCCGAGCGAGCCGCTCGGACTGGCGTCGAAGGCGATGTTCCGGAGCTACCGAGCGCACCTCGATCGCGGGGGGACCGAAGCGAACTACGCGGGGATCGCGTTGGACGCGTTCGAGGCGCACGAGCGTGCCCACATCGAGGACGCGCGTCGCTTCCTGCCGATCGCGTCGGACCTCCTCGAGAAGATCCGGTTGCTCGGGCGCCTCGGGTTCGCGCCGTCCCGCGTCGAGGCGTGGTTGGAGGAGCGCGCCCAGGCGGGTGCGCTGCTGGATGCGGCGTCGCCGTGGGCGGTGCTCGCCGGCACGGCGGACCTCGTTCCGAATCGCAACGACGCCCCGCCGCATTCCGTCGGCTTCTGTGATCTCGCGCAACGCTGGATCGACGCCATCGAGCGCGAGCGCGACAGCTATCCGGCACTCGATCGGGAGCGTCCGATCCTGCCGCAGCTCGATCGTTTGTCCGAAGCCGATCTGCGTCGACTCGCGCGCGCCGCGATCTCGCGTGACGAGACGCTCGACGCGTTGGTCGAGTGAACGACGCCGCGCGTCCCCGCGGGGCGTCGTCCGATCGATCGAACCAGCGGCCGCCGGACTACAGCGACTCGGTCATCGCGGCGAGCAACCGCGTGACGTCGTCGACGCTGTGCTCACCGAAGTGGCCGATGCGGAACGTCGTGTTCTTCAGCTTCCCGTAGCCGTCGCCGAGGATGAACCCGCGCGCGTCGAGCTTCTTCGCGAACTCGTCGACGTCGACCTTGCCGGCGTTCGCGATGCACGTCACCGACGGCGACAGGAACGCGGGATCCGAGAAGATCGCGAGGTGCTCGCGCGCCCAGTCCTGCGTCAGTTTCGCCATGCGGCGATGCCGGTCGGCGCGCTTCTCCATCGTCTCGCCGTGGATCCGCGCGAGCGCCGCTTCGAGCGCGAAGATGTGCGCGGTCGTCGGAGTCGACGGCGTCTCGTCGTTGTCGCCGTTCTTCTTGAACTGCAGGAAGTCCATGTAGTACCCGCGTCGTTCCTTCGACGCCGCGCGCTTCAGAGCGCGTTCCGAGCACGAGAACACGCCGAGTCCCGGCGGCATCGCCATCGCCTTCTGCGTGCCGGCGAGGCAGACGTCGATCCCGAGCGCGTCGACGTCGATCGGCACGGCGGCGAGCGCGGACACGACGTCGACGCAGAGCATGACGTCGTCGAACTCGCGCACGACCTTCGCGATGTCGGCGAGCGGGTTCAGGACGCCGGTCGACGTCTCGCACCACACCAGCGTGACGGTGTCGTACGCGCCGGTCTTCAGCGCCTTGCGCACGTCGTCGGGATCGTGGGCCTTGCCCCACGGCACGATCTGGCGATCGAGCTCGATCCCGTTCGGCTTCGCGGTGTCGGCCCACTTCTGGGACCACGCGCCGCATTCGAGTGCGAGCAACTTCGTCTTCACCAGGTTCGTCAGTGCGCCTTCCATGACGCACGTCGCCGAACTGGTCGACAGGAACACGTCGCCCTTGGTCCCGAACAGCTTGCGCAGGCCGGGCTTCACGCGCTTCACGAGATCGCGCATCTCCTGCGTGCGATGGCCGATCTGGTAGTGCGTCATCGCCGTCAGCACGTCCGGGTGGACTTCGGTCGGCCCGGGGATGAACATC
>JAEUIB010000571.1 GCA_016795255.1 Planctomycetota bacterium | reverse complement strand
TGGCGATCGGTGACTTCGACGGCAACGGCGCGGACGACCTGATCGGTTATGGACCGTCGAGTGCCACCTCCAACGTGCTGCTGAACGACGGCTCAGCGCACTTCACGCAACACGCGACGTTGGCGCATCCGGGCGGTGCCTTGCCCAATCGGGTCGTGATCGCCGATCTCGATCTCGACGGGGATCTCGACGCCGCCATGCTGACCAAGACCCAGAACCAAATGCTCGTCTGGCATGGCGATGGACTCGGTTCGTTCCCGACGACGTCGACTCACGGTCTCGGCGTCGGATTGACCGACGATCTTTGTGCCGCCGACTTCGACCTCGACGGCGACACCGACCTGGCTGGTTGGAAGTCGTTCACGTCCACGGTCGTTCCGGTCGAGCAGACCGGTTCGGGTGGACTCGTCGATCACGCGGCGGTCCAGCTCGGACCGCTTCCCGCGTCCGCGACTCCCGTCATCCGAGCCGACGATTTCGACGGGGACGGCATCCTGGACGTGGGCGTTCCGCGCGGAGCGAACCTCGTCATCGACTTCGTCGTGTCGAAGACCCCTTGGAACTTCGTCGTGCGGAGGCTGCCGACGACGATTCCGGCCAAGCAGTTCGGGATCGCGGACTTCGACGAGAACGGAACGAACGACGCCGTCGTGTTCGGTGCGCCGTCGACCGCGTTCACCCCGGACACCGCAGTGCTGCTCGCGGAGTGCCCGTCGCGCGTGGCGCGCCTCGAAAGCGGTTGTCCGGGCAGTGCCTCGCTCGTGCCGCGGTTGCGCGTGACCGGATGCGTCGAGTTCGGAGCGACCCTCGAGACGACGATCGATCGCGGATTGGGTGGCGCGCTCGGCGTGCTGTTGGTGTCGGGCTCCGCGTCGCCCGCATTCTCGCTCGGCGTGCCGTGCGCGCTGCACATCGGTCCCGTGGGGGCTTCGCCGATCGCATTCGCGCTCGGTGGCAACGGGCCCGGGGCGGGATCGATCGCGTTCCCGACCTTGTTGCCACCGGCGTATCCGGCGATGGATCTCTTCGCGCAAGTCGTCTTCGTCGACTCCGGAGCAGCGGGCGGCCTCAGTGCGTCGAACGCGGTCCAGGTGCGGCTCGAGTGAGATCAGCGCCGTTGCCGGGGGGGTGAATCGGCGCGGTCCCGTTTCGAAGGGGTGATCCGCGGACGAATCAACGCGGGTTACCCTCCAGCGCACGCGGCGTAGTTCGATCCGTTCCAGCCGAGTTCGAAGAGGGGAACCCGATGAGACCGACGATCCGAGTCGCGCTGTTCTTGGCCATCGTCGCGGCCACGTCCGACACTTCGATCGCCCGCCAGCGACCGCCGTATCCGGCCGCGGTGACGATTACGCCCACGTACCCCAATGGAGTGACGTTCGCTCGGGACTTCGATCGCGACGGCCGCATCGACCTCCTTGGCGTCGTCCCACAACTCGTGACGTCGTTCGGCGACGGGTTCGGCAACTTCGAGGAATCGGTGACCACCGAACTCCTCTGCGCGCCTCCATGCACCGTCGGTGACATGGACGGCGACGGGATCCTCGATCTGGTCGCCAAGTTCGGCACGCAGACGCGAGTGTTCCGCGGTGACGGGTTCGGGAAGTTCGCGATCTCCGGCGCGAACTTGCCGCTGCCGTTCCCCGTCGCGATCGCGGCCGCCGATGCGGACGACGACGGAGACGTCGACATCGTGTCCGTGGGGACGCATCCGTTCGGATTCCGCGTCCTTGCGAACGGCAGTCCGTGGAAGGTCGTCCACTCGTCGGTTCCGCTGGTGCCCGAGCGTCTCGAGGTCGCCGACCTCGACGGGAACGGCCACGTCGACGCGGTCGTGACCGAGCCGAGCTTGCATCGCGTGACGATCGCATTCGGAACCGGCGCGGGCACGTTCGTGAGTCCCGTGACGATCGCCCTCGGGCCGGCGTTCACGGAATCGCGAGACCTCGAAGTCGTCGACGTCGACGGGGACGCGCGGCTCGATGTGGTCGTGCTCGATGCGCAGGGCACGGTGCATGTCGCGCTCTACGTCGGCGGTGGCACGTTCGCGGCGCCTGTCGCCATCCTCACCGACGCCGAGTCGATCGCGGTCGCGGACGGAGACGCCGACGGGGATGCCGACATCGTTCTCGGAGGAACCGCGCGCCTGCTGCGCAACGACGGCGGCGCGACGTTCACGAGCGTCGTCGCGACGAACGGCTGGATCCCCGAACATGTGCTGTTCTTCGGCGCCGTCGACGGTGATCCGTGGATGGACGTGATCGCGAGGCAGGCATCCGATCAACTCGCCGTTCTGACGCTCCTCGGCTCCGGGCCGCTGACGTTCGAGAGCGGTGTGGCGTCCGAGTTCGAGGCGAGCCCAGGCTTCCCTGCGATCGCCGACATCGATGCCGACGGCGATCTCGACGTCGCGCGCGTCCATGCGCCGTACACGCCGCAGGCGACGTTCCGGTTCGCGCTGAACGACGGCACGGGTCGGTTCGTCGCGCAGAACGGGCCTCCTGCGACGTTCGGTGTTCCGAGCGCCGGTGATTTCGACGGCGACGGAATCGTCGATCTCGCGACGCGATCGTCGGAGTGGTCGAGCGCGAACACGAACCAGGTCGATGTATTCCGGGGTTCGGGCGGCGGCGGATTCACGGCCCCCTTGTCGAGACAGTTCTCGGGGTTCGAGTTCGGCCCCATGCAAGTCGTCGACATCGACAGCGACGGCGTCGACGAGCTCGCGTACCTCGTCCGTCATGCCGCTCGGCTGGAGTTCGTCCACGTCTCCGCTGGGTCGCTC
>JAEUIB010000515.1 GCA_016795255.1 Planctomycetota bacterium | reverse complement strand
GATAGGTGCGCGAACCGAAGGCAGTAGTTCACGAGCCGATCGAGAAGCTCGGTTTTGTCGACGATCCGAGCGATGCGAGCCTTTGCGGCCTCGTATCGGATGTCGTTCTCGTGGCGTTCGTAGAAGTGCACGAGCTGCGTGCACACCTCGAGCAGATGGAGTGCGAGCGAGACATGTCCGCGGAGCCTGGGAAGCGATGCGTGACGGCCTTCGAGGGTCGTGTTCTTGATGTAGGTGTCGTACTTCGATTGAAGGCTGTGCACCAAGCCCTCGTAGTGCCGGGAACGCTCCTCATCCAAGTGAGCCAGGACGAAGTCTCTTAGTTCCTTCCGACCGTCGATGCGGGCATCGCTGACCCACGCCAACGCGTCGGAAGCCGCCAGGTATTTGGTGGCGATCTCCGCGATTCGCTGCTCCTCTTCCACGACATCCTCTTCGTCGATGTTGTGGTGGAGGTGGAAGCGCATCCCTTCGTCGTGAACGGACTCCTCGGTGGCGCTCTCCGACGGGAACTTGACGTTCAGCCGCCCGAGCTCCTCGTATACAGCGCGCAACAGACCGAGCATCGACTGACTGATGAATCTATTCGTAACCTCTGTTTCAGAAAAGAATTGCGCCTGATCGTCGGGTCCGATCTGAACGCCATAGCGCGGGAATCGGGCCAAGACGTGACGGAGGATCGAACCAACCGCGGCCAAGCCTCGGACCGATGCGATCAGCTCGGTGAAGTACGAGAACGACTTGTTGTTCCTCGCGCCATGATCATCGAGCATCGTCTCGAGGTCGTGAGCGAGACGTCCGAGCTCGACGAAGTGCCTCCGCAGCCATTCGATGGGTGGCCGCTGCATCAGCAGGTTCACGAAGCGGAAGGAGTCGTCCAGCTTCGACGCGAGGACACCCCGGAACTCGTCGTCCGAGATGATGCCCTGCCGCGCACCGTCGGGTATCGCTTCCGCGTGTGAGGGACCCACGGCTGATCCTCGTGAGAAGGCGTTTCATCGAGCTCGATGGCGATATCGGTCCGGAGCATACCCCGCATCAAGCACATTGGCTTCCGTTCGGGCTGCGGCGAACGAACGGTCGCCTCGGCCGGGCGTCGATTCGACGCGAGGTCCTCGCCGTGGAACGACCATCCGCATCAAGATGCAGTACGTCCCGTGCCGAAGGAGGGACTCTGTCCGTCGATGCTGCATCGACGCCCGGTTCAGTCCTGATGCTTGCGCGGATTCGAGGGCGCCGTGACGCCCAGGACCAAGCCGTACCTGCTTCGTACCAACGCCCGCGGTGACGTCCGTGCTCGAGACCTACCTGAAGGAAATCAACCAGGTTCCTCTCCTCACCGCGCAGCAGGAGAAGGACCTCGCGTACGACATCCGCAAGGGAAACGCCTCCGCGCGCGAACACATGATCCGCGCGAACTTGCGCCTCGTCGTCAGCATCGCGAAGCATTACTCCAACCGCGGTCTCGCCCTTCTCGATCTCATCGAGGATGGCAACGTCGGCCTGTTGAAGGCGGTCGAACGCTTCGATCCCGCGCAGAACTGCCGCTTCTCGACCTACGCGACGTGGTGGATCCGCCAGTCGATCCGCCGTTCGTTGATCAACACGGGCAAGGCGGTCCGCATTCCGTCGTACATGGTCGAGCTGATCGCGAAGTGGAAGCGCGCTCGCCAGGACCTGATGGACAAGAACGGGCGAGCACCGAGCGAGTACGAACTCTCGCGAGCGCTGAACCTCAAGCTGAGCAGCGTGCGGGCGGTCGAGAACGCGGAAGCGTCCGCGTCTGCGTCTCGCCAGTCATTCAGCATCGAGGACTCGATCAACCTCTCCGATACGATCGCGGACGAGCGGACCGAACGACCCGACGACGTCGTTCTGAACGAGGCCGAACTTCGCAAGATCCGCGAGATCCTTGCGGCGCTCGACGACCGCGAGCGACAGATCCTCAAGTTGCGGTTCGGTCTCGACGGCTCCGAACCCATGACTCTCAAGGAGATCGGGCGCGAACTCGAGCTGACGCGCGAACGCGTGCGACAGATCCAGAACGAGGCCCTTCGCAAACTGAATGCGATCCTCTGCAAGGGGTCGAAGCGCTGAACGAACGGCTCCGCTGAGTCGGCGGATCCGCGCGATTTACATTCACAGCCCGTTCTGTCGTCGACGCTGTTCGTACTGCGACTTCGCCATCGCGATCCTGCGCACCCGGGACGACGTCGAGCAGTACCTGCGCGGACTGTCGCTCGAGCTCCACCAAACGGGCCGATTGCTCGAGCCTCGAACCGTCTACGTCGGTGGCGGGACCCCTTCGCGTCTCGCTCCGACGGATCTCCGCGAGTTCTTCCGTCGGATCGACGATCACCTCGAGCGGCGCTCGATCCTCGAGTACACCGTGGAAGCCAATCCCGAGGACGTGACCTCGGAGCGTGCTGACGTTCTGGTCGAAGCCGGCGTCACCCGCGTGAGTCTGGGTGTCCAGTCGCTCGATCCAACGACACTGGCGAAACTCGGCCGCCGCCACACCCCCGACCAAGCGCGAACTGCGATTCACGTCCTCCGCCGCGCCGGGATCAGATCCATCAACGTCGACCTCATCTTCGCCGTCCCTGGTCAATCCCTCACCGACCTCGCGACCGACGTCGAGAGGTTCATCAGCTGCTCAACCGACCACGTTTCGGCCTACAACTTGACCTACGAGGAGCGAACACCGCTTCACTCGCTCGAGCTCCTGGGTCGCGTCAACAAACAGGATTCGGACGACGAGCTAGCTGCGTTCCGGCTCGTTCGCGAGCGCCTCGACGAAGCTGGCTTTGCCGCCTACGAGGTCTCGAACTTCGCCAAGCCGGGGCATCGGAGCCTTCACAACCTCACCTACTGGAACAACGCGGAGTACTTGGGCGTCGGGCCGAGCGCCGTCAGTTGCGTGGGGCACGTCCGTTGGAAGAACGAGCCCGATCTGGCCCGGTGGTTCGCCGCACTGCGCGCCGGACGTCCACCGATCGTCGAAGCAGAGAGCCTCTCTCCTGAACGAATGCTCGGCGAGTCAGTGGCGTTGGGGCTGCGCACGACTCGGGGTGTCCTACGAGCACGGGTCGAGCGTCGTGCTCGTGCTTCGATCGATCCGGACCGACTCGAGCGACTCACGGCGATGGGGTTGATCGAGTTCGCGGGACCACGGATCCGTCTGACGGAGCGAGGACTCGAGATCGCGGACTGCGTCGCGGCGGAGCTGATCTGATCGTCGCGGCGTGTTCCCACGCATCGGCCCCGTCGTCACCGATCCCTTGACCACTCTCGAGAACCACCGAACAATCCCGCCCATGACTCGGACGCTCGCTCGGTAACGCCAGACGGGCTCGCGTCGCGATGAACTTCCGCGCACCGAACCCCTCGTCGGTGTCACAACACGGAGCCGCATCGTGACCCCGCGCGACGAAACCACACCCACGACTCCGGACATGCGTCGAGCCTGGCGCGCATTGTGTTCTCTCGATGGCGCTCGCGACCTACCCCGGAGCATTCCGGACTCCGCCGACGCGCTCACCGAGCTCCTGTTCGATCACGTGATGGACTTCGACTCGCCGCACTTCCTGTACCTGCTGACGAACCTGCAGATCGATCGCATGGATGTCGCAGCTCGCTCGTTCTGCGTCGAGCGCGCGCTGTTCCTCGATCCAGGATTCCTGGCGGAAGAGACGCTCTGCGTTCTGTTCCATCGAACGATCGAAGGCAAGCGGATCCGTCCGTTCGCTCGATGGGCGCGGGAGGCGTTGGAACAGGCCGCGCACGACGCCGTCGCGCAACCCGATCTCGCGCAGCCACGGGATCTCGGCCGATCACCGCGCGACCGACGTCTCGTTCGCGAGCTTGCGGCGAGCGTCAACTCGCTCGACGAGTCGTCGCGTCGGATCATCTGGCGTCACCTGATCGACGGCTTCGATGCACACCGAATCGCGCAAGACACGGGCCTCCCGTTCGAACGCGTCGAGTTCGTGCTCGAACACGTCGTCGAGTCCGCTCGCAAGGCGCCATCGACACGAAAGCGCTCGTCGAAGAAGCGCCTCGCCGGTGACTCCGACATCGCTGACTGACGAACGACGCCGGGGCCTCGTCCGCTGCGTTAGACTTCGACGCTCCGTCCGGCCGTTCGGAATCCGCGTGCGTTGATCCTCGTCGTCGACAACCACGACTCGTTCACGTTCAACCTCGCGCAGCTCTTCGGCGCGCTCGGGGCGGACTGCGTCGTGGAGCGCGCCGGCGTCCGATCGATCCCGGAGCTGCTCGACCTGAA
>JAEUIB010000511.1 GCA_016795255.1 Planctomycetota bacterium | reverse complement strand
TTCGGCAGCGGTGTCCTGCACGTCGAGTTCATGACGCCGCAGTACCCGCCCGAAGTGACCGGCCAAGTGCGCGGCAACAGCGGCGTCTACCTCGCGGGTCGCTACGAGTGCCAGGTGCTCGACTCGTTCGGACTCGTGCCGGGCGGCGGCGACTGCGCGGCGATCTACGGCGTCGCGACGCCGACCGAGAACGCGGCGCGTCCGCCGCGGACGTGGCAGACGTACGACATCCGCTTCGTCGCGCCGGAGTTCGACGCGCAGGGCAACAAGACGAAGAACGCGCGCGCGAGCATCTGGTGGAACGGCGTGCTCGTGCAGGACGACGTCGAACTCCCGGGCCCGACGGGCGGCGGCCTCGGCGATGCCGAGCGCGCGACGGGCCCGATCCTGCTGCAAGACCACGGCAATCCCGTGCGCTACCGCAACATCTGGTTCGTGAGGGACTGACGGGGTCGGTCCGCAAATGGGGACAGACCCCTTTTCGAGCTCGGGCGCGCATCGCAAATGGGGACAGACCCCTTTTCGCGAGCTCGCGCAGGCCCCAACTTGCGGATGGGGACAGACCCCAATTCAAAAGGGGACAGACCCCAATTCACGTGGGCGGGTTTGGGCGGGCGCGGTCGGTTGCGCTCACCGTGCGCGGATCAGCGTGGCTCGTCGAACGCGGCGGCGCGCCGCTCGAGCTCCGTGCGCATCGTGTCCTCGGTGAGCCATCGACCGTGCAGCACCACGCCGACGCGCAGCGCGGCGTTGGTGACGTCGTCGAGCGGATTCGCCGACAACAGCACGAGATCCGCACGGCGGCCGACCGCGATCGTGCCCCAATCGTTCTCGGCCTTCATGCATCGCGCCGCATCGGCCGTCGCCGCGCGCAGCGCTTCGTACGGCGTGAGTCCGGCGCCGACGAGGTACGCGAGTTCCTCGTGCAACGCGAAGCCCGCGATCACGAACGGGTTGCCCATGTCGGTGCCGGCGACGATGCCCGCGCCGGCGTCGCGCAGCGCGCGAACGGCTTTCTGCTGGAACGGCAACGCTTCGTGCGCGGCCGTGACGTAACTCGCCGGCAGCTTCGCGAGGTAGTTCATCGGTGAGGTCGGCTCCCATCCCGCGCGGATGAACGGCGAGACGAACCGCATCTCGGGGCGCGCCAGCAGCGCCGCGGCGTCGTCGCCCTGCGCCCACTTCTGCAGCACGACGAGCGTCGGGCAGTTCCACACCTTCGCGTCGCGCATCGCCCGCGCGATCGGCGCGAGGCGGGCCTCGTCGATCGTCTTCCACGCGGGGATGTCGGTGCGTCCATCGACGGTCTTAAACGGTGAGTCGCCGCGTTGCGCGGCCTCCGAGAATCCGTCGAGGTGTTCGACCGACGTCTGGCCCGCGTCGATCACGTCGCCCAGCCCGAGCGCGACCGGCGTGTGTCCCATCAGCGGCAGTCCGTGCTTCTTCCCGGCAGCGACGAGTGCGTCGTAGTTGTCGGGCGTCAACCGCGAGTACGGCTTCAAGAAGTCGTAGCCCGCGTCCTTCTGTTCCTTCGCGACGCCGTCGGCGTCGTCGGGATCCGTCAGCTCGATGCTGCCCGGCCACACGGCGGGCTCGCCGTCGACGATCGGCCCGGCCGTGTAGATGCGCGGGCCGATCAGCTCGCCGGCTTCGATGCGCGTGCGCCAATCGAGGTGGCGCGGCGCGCCGAACATGTTGCGCACCGTGGTCACGCCGTTCGCGACGAACAGGTAGAGGTCGTTCTCGTCCCACACGTGCACGTGCATGTCGGCGAGGCCAGGCATCAGGAAGCGCTTGCGTCCATCGATGCGCGTCGCGCCGTCGGGGACGGCGACTTCGGCGGCAGCGCCGATCGTGGTGATGCGCCCGTCGACGACGATGACGGTCTGATCGGCGAGCACGACCTCGCGGTCCATCGGGATCACCGCGACGTGTTCGATCGCGAGCGTGGGTTCGGCGGGGGACTGCAGCAGGAACAAGGCGGCGAGGAAGGCGTTCATGGCGGTGGTGTACCGCATCCCGCGGGGGACACCGCGTCCGGGATCGAGATTCGCGGTCCGCGCGCGTCGAACGGTCGCGATCTCCCTCTGTCGCCGACGGGAAGGAGCGGGCTAGTCTCGAACCATGGTTCGTCCCGGTCCAGCGCCTCGGCCTCGCGTCGTCATCGTCGGTGGCGGCTTCGGCGGGCTCGCGGCCGCGAAGACGTTTCGACGTGTCGATGTCGACGTGACGCTCGTCGACCGGCGTAACCATCACCTGTTCCAGCCGCTGCTGTATCAAGTCGCGACGGCCGGCTTGTCCGGGCCCGACATCGCGCATCCGATCCGCCGCATCCTGAAGCACCAACGCAACACGCGCGTGCTGATGGCCGACGTGAAGAGCGTCGATCGCACGCGGCGCGTGCTCGTGCTGTCCGATGCCGAGATCGCGTACGACGCGTTGATCCTCGCGCCCGGCGCGGTCGACCAGTGGTTCGGTCACGACGATTGGGCCGAGCACGCGCCGGGCCTGAAGAGCCTCGAGGATGCGCTCGAGATGCGCAGCCGCATGTTGCGCGCGTTCGAGGCCGCCGAGCGTGAGACCGATCCGATCAAGCGTGCGGAGTGGCTCACGTTCGTCGTCGTCGGCGGCGGGCCGACCGGAGTCGAGCTCGCCGGCACGATCGCCGAAGTCGCGCGCACGACGATGGCGCAGGACTTCCGCAACTTCGATCCGCGCACGGCGCGCGTGCTGCTCGTCGAAGGACTCGATCGCGTGTTGCCGAGCTTTCCGCCCGAGCTGTCGGAGAAGGCCAAGCGCCAACTGGAGCGCCTCGGCGTCGAGGTCACGCTTGGGCGCCGCGTGCAGGCGATCGACGCTTGCGGCATCGTGCTCGGCGAGGAGCGCATCGCTGCACGCACCGTGCTGTGGGGCGCGGGCGTTCGCGCGTCGCCGCTGCTCGCGACGCTCGGACGCCGGCGGCCCACAGCACGGTGCGCGTCGCGATGCGTTCGTTCCCGAGCTGGATGCCGTTCGCGTCGATCGCCTCCAC
>JAEUIB010000461.1 GCA_016795255.1 Planctomycetota bacterium | reverse complement strand
CGTCTCGATGCGATCGGATTCCTTGACGCGGAGTTCCGCGATGCCGTCGAACCGCGACGTCCCCGGCGCCAGCGCCGCGACGCCCGCGAGCTGCGGGATCTCGTCGACGAGTCGCGGCACGTCCTCGGCGGTGACGACGATCGGCCGACTCGGCGATCCGCCGCAGGTCAGCGTTCCGCGCGTTTCCTGCGCCTGCTCGGTCGCGTCGGACACCGTGACCGCGAGCCCGAACGCGCGCAGCGCATCGAGAGCTCCGGTCCGCGTCGGATTCAGTCCGACGTCGGGCAACGTGATCGCCGAGCCGGCGACGCACGCCGCGGCGCTCGCCAGCGCGATCGCGGCCGACACGTCGCCGGGCACGTGGACCGTCGTGCCGCGCAGCAACGCGGGACCCTCGACGGTGACGGTTCGATCGCCGCGCGCGACGCGCGCGCCGAACGCCGCCAGCATGCGTTCCGTGTGATCGCGCGTCGCCAGCCGTTCGACGACGCGCGTCGCGCCGTGCGCCGACAATGCGGCGAACACGAGCGCCGTCTTCACTTGCGCCGACGCGACGTCGAGCACGTGCTCGCGCGCGCGCGGCGATGCGGTGCCGTGGACGCGGACCGGCAACACGTCCCGCACCGGCGCGAGTCGCACGAGCCCCATCGCCGCGAGCGGAGCCAGCACGCGCCCCATCGGTCGAGCCCGCAGCCCGGGATCACCGTCGACGGTGATCTCGCGGTCGAGCCCGGTGACGAGCCCGAGCACCAGCCGCGCCGTGGTTCCCGACGCGCCGCAATGCAAGGTCGCAGGGTCACGCGCGCTGCGATCGATCGGACGCTCGACGTCCAGCGCGTTGCCGCGGCGCCCGATGCGCGCGCCCAGTCGAGTCAGGACGTGGATCGTCGCGTCGACGTCGTCGGCCGCGAGAGCGCGGAGGATCGTCGTCGGCCCTTCCGCGAGTGCGCCGAGGAACAGCGCGCGATGCGTGATCGATTTGTCGCCGGGCACGCGAACGTCGCCGGACAGCGGCGGAACCGGTCCGTCGACGATCAGCGTCGCGCGGGGTTTCACTCGTCGGCGTCTTCCTCGTACTCGGCGGCGGCGTCCGGATCCTGGGACGCGGTGTCCGTCAGGAACGCCCCGATCACGTGGGCGCCGGCCCGCTCGAGCACGTGTCGCGCACGCTCCGCTTGTTCACGCCCGGTCGAGTTCATGCGCACGACCAGCACGACGCCGTCGGTGCGAGCACCGAGGACCGCCGCGTCGGTGAACGGATTGACCGGCGGCGTGTCGCAGAGGATGTGCGTGAACTGTTGCTTCAGCGTGTCGAGCAGGTTCTTCACGCGCTCGGACGCCAGCAACTCGGACGGATTGCGCGGCGGACGGCCGGAGCGGATCACGAACAAGTTCTGAACGCGCGTCTCGAGCAGCACGTCCGCGAGCGTCGCTTCGTCGAGCAACAGCTCCGAGAGTCCCTTGCCGCCGCCGATCCCGAGCAGTTCGGCGACGCGCGGCGAACGGAAGTCGGCGTCGATCAGACAGACGCGCGTGCCCGGCGCTTCGGCGAGACAGATCGCGATGTTGACCGCGGAGATGCTCTTGCCGTCGCCCTTGATGCCCGACGTCAGCACGACCGAGCGCGAGCCCTTGTTGCGCCCCATCGCCAGCAGGTTCGTCCGGAACGCGCGATACTGCTCGGCCTGCAACGAGCGCGGCTCGTGGTGCATCACGATGTGCGGATCGACCGCCGTGTCGGTGATGACCACCAGCGGCGGCGCACCTTCTTCGTCCCGTTCGTTCGACTCTTGCTCGTCCACGGCCATGACAGGCTCCGACGTCGGCTCGGCCAGCAGATCTACCCTATCGCCCCACCCGAGTGAAACTCTTGAGGGCGAACCGTTTGCGCGAGGAGCGCCCGCTCGCGAGCGGCGATAGGATGCCGACGCATGATCCTCGGTCTCGCCAACAGCCTGTTCCGCCTGTTCCGTGAGCATTCCGACGTCGTCTCCGTCGACAAGCTGAAGAAGGACGGCGTCCGCTCGGTCACGGTGCTGGACTGGAGCCGGATCGATCAGCTGATCGCAAAGGCGGTCGACGATGCGCTGAAGAAGCGCGGCGTCGAATTACCGCCCGACGCGCTGGCGTCCGTCAACCAACAAGCGCGCGAGGCGTTCGCCCGACTGCTGGAACAGCGCGACCAGTGGCGCGATTCGGCGCAGACGCTCGAACAACAGAAGTCCGAACTGGAGGCCAACCTTCATCGGTTGGTCGCGGAATTGGACACGGCGCGCTCGCAGTTGACGCGCGAGAAGACGCACCGCGTGACCGCGGCCGACGTCGCCGTCAGCCGCGCGCAGATGGACTCGTTCGCGGTTCGGCTGAAGGACGGCCTCGTCGACCTGTTCAAGGACGCCCCGGCCGGCGGGTCCCCCGAGCTCGCGCGCGCCGCGGCGGAGCTCGCCGAACGGCTGCTCGCCGACGAGAAGGCACGCGCCCTGACCGCCGCGAAGCAGGACCAGGATGCCCGCATCGACCTGCTCGAACGCCGCATCGCGAAGCTGAACGGCATGCTCGAGAGCAGCGATCGACTGGTCGAGCGGCTGAAGTCCGCGAAGTCGATCGACCCCGGCATCGAGTCCGAGTTCCGCGAGGTCCAAGGCCTCAGCGCCGCCGACACCAACGCCGGCGCCAAGCGCGGGCTGCTCGAGCAGATCTTCAAACTCAACGTCGAGCTGCGCGAGGCGATCGGCAAGGATTCGCCGCCGGCCGGTGGATCGGCCGCGGAGCCTCGATAGAACAGCGGCGCGATTCGACGACGACGCGACGACCGGAGGGCGAGTTCATGACGCAGGAAGCTGGCGGCGACGGCGAGGTCCGCAAGGACCACGGCGTGCTCTACATCGGAATGGACCTCGGCACGTCCCGGACGTCGATCGCCTGCAGCAACGGCGTCCGCGAGACCGTCGCCAGCGTCGTCGGCTATCCGAAGGACGTCGTCGCTCGCAAACTGCTGAAGAAAGACCTGCTCGTCGGCCAGGAGGCGTTCGACAACCGCCCGGCGCTCGACTTCTACCGACCGCTCGCGCACGGCGTGATCAAGGGCTCGGACGGCAAGGGCGATCCCGCGGACGCGAAGCGCAACCTGCAAGCGGCCCGCGATCTCGTCCGCACGGCGATCGGGCTGGCGAAGCCGCGCAAGGACGAGCTGATCTACTGCGTGATCGGCGCGCCGGCGCAGGCGTCGATCCACAACCAGCGCGCGATCATCGAAGCGGCGCGCGAGATCGTCGATTCGGTGATGCTGTGCTCGGAGCCGTTCTCGGTCGCGTACGGACTCGATCGGCTGACCGACGTGCTCGTCGTCGACATCGGCGCCGGCACGACCGACCTCTGCCGCATGCGCGGCACGATGCCGGCGGCCGAGGACCAATTGACGAACACGTTCGCCGGCGACCACATCGACCAGACGCTGCTCGAGCTGACGAAGGCGAAGTGCCCCGAGGGTCAGGTCACGCCGAACATGGTCCGGCAGTGGAAGGAACGCTGGGCGTCGGTCCGCGACACCCTCGAGCCGATCCGCGTCCAGATCCCGGTACGCGGCGCACCGACCGAAGTCGACATCACCGACGCGATGCGGACCGCGTGCCGGACGCTGGTCGGCCCGATCGTCGACGGCCTGCAAGAACTGATCAGCACGTTCGACCCCGAGTTCCAGGATCGCCTGAAGAACAACGTGCTGATCGGCGGCGGCGGCAGCCAGATCGACGGCCTCGGTGACGTGGTCGAGCGCGAGATGCGCCGGCGCCTGGGCACCGGCCGCGTGACGACGGTCGAGGAGCCGATCTACGCCGGGGCGAATGGCGCTTTGAAGATCGCGCACGACATGCCGGCCGAGTACTGGGAACGCGTGCGCTGACGACGCGCCCGGATCGACCCCGGTCGAACCGGATCTTTCGGCGCGTCAGGCGGCCGAGCGCACACCGGCCGAGCGCGGCGGCAACTTTCGTAAGTCGTGTTCTGGACTTCGTTGACGCCGGCTAACAACCGCCGTCACCGGCACCTAACAATTGCCGATTCCGCCGCCGGGCGTTCGAAGTCGCACAATCTTGCAACCCGGCCCGGAACGCCCGCTTACGACGCCCGGCCCGCTCCGGTTGCATTGGCATCGTCTCTGCTCTTCAAGCTCCTCGACGCCTCTCCCCCGCGACTTCGAGGAGCCAGCCATGCCTTACGACCTGCCCGTGGAAGTGGTTCGCCGCGCCCAAGACGGTGACCTGGACGCTCAGCGGACGATCGCCGACACCTACACCCATCCGTTCACCGTCACCGCCCGCCGCTTCCTCGGCCAGCGGTTCCCCAACGAGATCGAGGATGCGGTCCAGGAGATCTTCCTGCGGATCTTCAATCACATCCGCGACTTCGACTTCACGCGCGGCGTCAAGTTCTCGACCTGGGTCTACACGTTCGCGCGCAACTACTGCTTCGACCGCCTGAAGTCGAAGAAGCCGGTCGCCCGGGCGCTGCCCGCGCTGTCCCGCCATCAGGAAGACGACCCGCTCGGCGACTGGATCGACGAAGAGCGCGGGCCGGACGGCAACGCAGCCGAAGACGAGTTCCTCGGCGCCGTCGAGAAGGCGCTGAAGCGGCTGAAGCCGGACTCGGAAAACATCTTCCGCCTGCGCGAGTACCAGGGCCTCGAGTTCCACCAGATCGCGAAGGTCCTGCGCCAGCCGATCGGCACGGTGAAGTCGAAGCACTACCGAGCCTGCATCCGGTTGCGCGACTTGCTCGACCCGTTCCGCCCGTCGCGCGCCGCCTGATCCGTCTTCACGGATCGGCACCGTCG